>JBFFHG010000064.1:0-9566 GCA_041557055.1 Desulfosarcinaceae bacterium | reverse complement strand
CATAACCACACGGCGTCCTTTAAACAGAGGTCCGTCACATGTGGCACAATAGCTGACCCCACGACCCGAGAACTGTTGTTCACCCGGAACGCCCAGATTTCTGTGGGATGCGCCGGTGGCCAGCAAAATAGTCCTGGCGGTAAATCTGCGCCGGGTGGTCGTGACTTCAAAGGGTTCTCCCGGTGCAATATCAATTACCTGCTCGCCCTGGTAAATCTGAACATATTGAAGGGCGTGATTGACCATGATATCCACCAGTGTCTTGCCGCCGACCTGTGTGAACCCCGGATAATTTTCAACAACCGGGGTAAGGGCGACTTGTCCGCCCAAGGTATCGCGCTCGACAACAGCCGCCTTCAAACCGCTTCGCTCGGCATATATACCGGCAGTCAGCCCGGCCGGTCCGCCGCCGACAACCAGCAAATCGACCGCGACCAAATCGGCGGTGCTCTCCGGAATAAAAATGGTTTGGGGTTCAAGTTTGTGCAGGGAGGTCATGAAGACCTCCTCCTGTTGAGCGCCTTTGCCGATGAGTACATCATTGGCAAAGGCCTGGGGCACACTATGGGCGCCATATTGCTCTGCCAGATCGGGGCGATTCTGAATATCGACAATCTCCAGTGAGACCAGATCGGGCCGCTCAATGGCCGCCCGCAAACCATTGACCACCTGTTGGGGGCAATAGGGACAAGTAGGACTGACAAAAACCTTCAAGTGCCGGGGAGTGTCAATACGCTGCACTATCGTTTGGGATTGATCGCTCATACCGCTTTTACCCATGCCCAGAAGAATCATGGCTTCAAGAAAAGAGCGCCCTTCCTCTCCCATGGGGGCGCCCAACCACCTGATGTTGTAACGTTCCGGATCGAGCAACAATGTCGGTGAACTCTCCACTGCCCATTTGGCCGCAGATTCATGGTGCATGTCGTATTCTTTTATTTTTATCTTGGGCGTCAATTCCCGAAAGGCCCGCACTATCTGTCGGCAACTCTGGGCAAAAACATCGTCGCTGGCGCGGTCCACAAAAAGATAGAGCGGAATATCGTTGGGCAACTGCTCAAAGGTTTGCTTTAATTGCTTTAAAAACGCCTTCTCGGCATCTGATGGCGCCTGTTCATGATTTGCCATAGTTCCCTCTCCCTTCGTCGTTATCTATTGCGTAACACTTTTCTAAAACTGGTTTTCGACCCTCATCTTGTCAACTTGGCAGCCATGACTGAAGAGCCTATGATCTGAATTCGGTTACTTGAGAGCAAAGTGCCAACCCGGTTCAATTGGACCGCATGAAAAACCTGACGCCGCCTTGCGGGATTGAAAAAGAATGTTCGTTTTATAGGGCTTGTTTTTGCCTATATGTTGCTTTTTAAACTAAAATATCGGAAAATACGTGCAAGGGTCAAGGCTGAATTCCTCTGGCCCGTTCAAAATTTGGGTCTCATTCACCAGTTGCATTGCTCCGAATCCGACCGCGGGCCTTCGGGCATTAACGCAAAATGCATCCCAAGAAATAAAGGATAACCAATACGATGGCATCGTCTCATCTTTCCCAAACGCCGCGACTCAGGGTGATTACCATAGGCGGAGGCAGTGGACAGTATGCATTGCTCAGCGGTCTGCGCGACATTGCCGCCATCTCCATCACCGCGATTGTCTCCATGATGGACAGTGGCGGCAGCACCGGTCGGTTGCGCGATGAACTCGGCACCCTTCCCCCCGGGGATATCCTCAAATGCATTCTGGCGCTTTCGCCGCACCAGGAAGCTATCCGCAGCCTGCTTCAAAAAAGATTTCAGAAAGACCGCAGACTCAGAGGGCATAATGCCGGCAACATGCTGTTGACCATGCTTTCACGCTATACGGGCAGTTTCCCATCCGGCGTAAATGCACTGTCCGAAATCCTGAATGCGCGCGGCACGATCCTGCCGGTAACAACGGACCGTGCAACCCTGGTGGCCGAGTTGACCGACGGCACCCGTATCTATGGTGAAGGGGCCATCGACATGCCCAGGGGACACCAGCGAGAGAAGATTAAAGATGTCTTTCTGGTGCCCCATCACACGGACAGGATCAATGTCTACCCACCTGTCATCAATGCCATCAAAGTGGCGGATTTCATCATCCTGGGACCAGGGGATCTCTTCACCAGCATTATTCCGAACTTGGTGGTACCGGGCGTCAGCAAGGCCCTTCAACATGCTGATGGGAAATTGGTTTATGTGGCCAATGTGATGACCAAATACGGCGAAACACAAAATTTTACATGCTCCGATTTTGTGCAAAACCTCGAATCTTTTATCGGTAAGCCGGTGGACGCCGTGATCTACAACAATGCCCGTCCCGAAAACGCCTTATGCGATTTATACGCCTTCCAAAAATCCGAATTTGTGGAGATCGATGCACAGGACCCGTTGTGGCGCCAGCGCAAACTCTATGTCCGCGATCTACTGGAATCGAGTAACCGTATCATTCGGCACGATTCCAAAAAAATCGCCGCGTTGCTGCACACCATTTTTTATCCCTCCGGTGATTGAATCGTAACCTTCCGAAGCGGTTGTAACGCTTATTTGTCACATCGTTGAATGGTTGATTTTGGGGTTGGGCATCCGACTTTTCTTTTGAAGCTCAAGCAAAGCTTCGGCCCAGGCCAGATCCTCGGGGGTGGTGATTTTGATATTCTCACGCGAACCCGGGATGACATGAACGTCGATCCCCATGGCTTCCACCAAAGAAGCGTCATCCGTGGCCTGCAGCCCCTGGCGCCGGGCTTCGGTATGGGCCCGGTGAATCAAGGGGAGCTGAAAGGCCTGGGGGGTTTGGGCCATTGCCAACTGTTTCCGTGGCAAGGTCTGAACGATAACGCCCCTGCCATTCACATGCTTGGGCGTGTCCACCGGCGACACCACCGGAATGCATGCGCCCCATTGAACGGCCCCCTGAATAGATGCATCGATCAAAAATTGGGAAACCAGCGGGCGTACGCCGTCATGGATCAAAACGATCCCCTCGCTGGCGCCAAGGCATTGCAGAGCGTTGAAAACTGAATCCTGGCGGGATTGCCCACCGGGTATCAGCTTAACCTGTTTTTTGAGCAGGGCTGCAACGACGATTTCTCTTTCACAAAAATCGATCTCGGACTTTGGGACGGTTACCAGGATCTGCTGGATTTGCGGACAGCGGTCAAACGCCTGCAAGGTTCGAATGAGAATGGCCCGGCCGGCCAAATCAAGGTATTGTTTGCGCAGCTCGGTTCCCATTCTCAAGCCTTGGCCGGCTGCAACGATCAGGGCGGAAATCATTTCAAATACTTAAGTTCCTTGGGCAGGGGAACGCCCTTGCCCATTGTGTCTTCACCATAATTGACACCGGCTAGAATCTCGATATCCTGGAGGGCGCGCACGTCGCCCTCGAAAATGACCTGGGAAATTCTTTCTTTCTGAATTTTCCCACCTGCCCATTGAATATCGAGCACACTGCTGGCATCAAAACGATCCTGCCCGACGACCAACTCCACCGGTCCGCCGTAATGCTGCACAACCTTGGCAACCAACAGACTGGGCCGGCTGTGAAACCCGAGCTTGACGGGAATGCCCACTTGAATCGATCCGCGTTCCGCATTCTCATGGAGGATTTGCTTGGCCACATCTTTGCCGATACTCAGATAGTGGCAGGCATAAAACAATCCAAAGTTAACCGTGAAATGAAGCAGCCGATCCGGATCGACCAGGGCCGATAGCCGATCCTGGACTTGTTTATAGGTGTTCTTATAGCCGGCTTCGTGCTGATGGCGTTCATAAAAATGAAGCAGCCGTCCCATGAGTTGCAGCAAATGAAAAACGACTGAAAAGTAGCTGCGCAATTGTTTGAGTTTGCGATCTCCGAAACGAAATCCACCATGAATCACATAGGTGTCAAATGAAGACTGAAGATTGTGCAACACCATTTCAAAGCCACGGATTTCGACCTCATTGACCTTTGCAGGCACCAGATGAAGCATTTCACCCATATCGTAAGGCTCATAAAATCCCAGATGGTCGAAACGTCCTGCAATGCGCAGAAAATCACTGGCGATTTTAACGATATACCCTTTCTGAAGATCTTTGGATTCATCATCGATGTTATAAGTCAGCATCTCCCCGGTCGTAATACCGGGAAAATCCTTGGGCTCAAACATTTGACCCGGCACCGGAATATTCAAGCGACGCGCCTCATCGATAATCACCGGCGCCAGCATGGTCAGGGCGTCGTTTAAAAAACGCGCCGTTTCCTGCCCGGCCTCGCGAAACTCGTCGCTGTCCGGCAAATCATAGAAAACCAACCGATTGAGAATATGTTTCTGGGCATAAGCACCTAAACTCAGATGCCGGACAGCCGCCGTCAGCTCACGGTACAGGTACCAGTCCGAATTATTCTTGGCCCCGTGAAAATCGAGAAAATCTTCAAGGACCTGCGACGTACTGACCAATTTTGAGTAAAGCTTTTTGGTGAACGCGTACATCGGCAGAGGTTTTACGGCCAGATAGGCGCAACACTTCAAATAGTCGCATGAAAAAATTCGAACCTTTTCCGCAAAAGAGATATCACAATAGGTCGTGTTGATGGCTTCGCCGCTATTCATCCTTTAATCACATCATATCTTTCTGGGTTTCATTGATAATCTTGTCGATCTTGTCTTTCAGGCTTTGGGGCAGCCCCTCGATATCAACGTTCAGAAATCCGCGAACGATGGTCGAAATGGCTTCGTCCTCGTCAATTCCCCGGGCCATAAGGTATTCAATTTCGCGTTGATCGATTTTGCCCACAGCGGCTTCATGGGACATCTCCACACCGGGAAGGTAACCGCGCAGTTCTGGGATGGCATGCATCAACCCCTCTTTGAGAATCAACCCCTTGCACTCCAGATGGGCTTTAATACCCTTCGCTTTTCCAATCAATTCACCCCTTGCGATAATAGTCCCACCGGCTGCAATGGCACGCGAAACAATCTCCGCCCGGGTGCCCGGCGCCCCCAGAATAACACGCGAACCCACGTCCAGGGTACATCCCTGACCGGCCACCAGTACGCTGTTGAAACGGGCCGTGGCGCCCTCCCCGGCCAAATGGGTGGTGGGATTCATCTGCAGTGATCCAACGGGCTTTAAAGAGATATAATTGGACACAAACACCCCGCCGGCCTCCACATGCACATAGGTGCGGGGCCGCACATTGACCTGCTTGCCCCAATCGTGAATCATGGTAAAATTCAGCTGAGCGCCTTTTTTGACATAAAACTCGGATACCCCCACATGCAGGCCGGAAACAAGGTGGGGGGAAGTGGCGCACCCGGTAATCACCTGCAATTGGGAGCCCTCTTCGGCAATAACGATATTGTGTACGTTTTGCGAGAACCCCTCTTTGGCGATATAGAGACAGGCTTGCACCGGGTGCTGCGCATGAACGCCTTTTTCAGCTCGAATCAAATAGCCTTCATGGGGTTTGGTCTTGGCCAAAGCGGTAAAGGCATCAGCATCAGGGCTGATATTGCGCCAGAGGTAATCTGACAGCCAGGGATAGGTTTTGAGACCCTGGGAAATTCCCATTACGGCGACCCCGGGTTGGCCGGCATGGGAATGGATAACCGACAAGTCCTTTTGAATGAAAGTCCCGGCCCTGGACAAAGCGCCTGTATCAACCCCCACGTCCAAAAACGTTTGGGCATCCTCGGCTTCAATCTCCTCCAGACGTTCAACGTATTTATGATTTTCAGCTTCGGACTGATACCGGTCCAGGTCGATCCCGCCGTTGCCCTTATCTACAACTGGATATCCATTGCGCATCGAACACACTCCTCATAACCAAATTCACCGATCCATTTGAGAATCTCGCGAGCATTGCGGGAACAACACAAGTGTCCGTTGAAAAGGACCTGGCCTTTGTCCGCCGTAATATAGTCCAATATATGCCCGGTATGGGTAATCACCAGGGCCGACTTTAATTGATCGCCCTCTTTGGTCTTGTGGGATTTTTCCTTGGCATATTTGACCCCCCGGTGAAGTAAAAGATTGATGGTTTCGCCGATGAGCACCATATTTTCCAAATCAACCCCTGATTCGGGTTCATCCAGCAGGATCAGATCAGGGTCCTGGGCCATCAACTGCAGCATCTCACTGCGTTTGATCTCTCCACCGGACAGGTTTTGGTTGACGTCCCGCTCGAGAAAATTGGAAAAATCGATTTCTCCGGCCAATTTTTCCACATCAACGGCCCTCTTGCGCTGTTTGGCGCAAATCTCGACCAGCGTCCCGGTTTTCAGACCATTGATGGTGGGAGGTCTCTGAAAAGAGACGCCGATTCCAAGACGGGCCCTTTCGTCAATGGGCATGGAGGTGATATTCTCTCCCTTGAAAATGATTTGCCCATGGGTCACGTTGTAACCGGAGAACCCCATTATGGTCATCATCAAACTGGTTTTGCCGGAGCCATTGGGGCCGAAAAGAATGTGCGTCTCTCCATCCGGTATCTCCATATTCACATTGCTGAGAATGGTCCGGCCGCCCACTTCGACCTGTAGATCTTCAATCAATAGCATCCTTCACCTCTTGTTTTCTTGGAAGCGGTTTCAAACCACATGAAAATCAATTGCGGCCGGAGCAGGCCATAAGCCGAATCCTGTTTCCCGGGGCGGTTACCCGCCGCCAGGCTGACGATCATTCATCTAGGATGCCGGTTGCCCGGCATCTCAAGCGACCTACCCGGGGGCTTGTGCGGGCCGCACTCAGGCACCCCTCTATTTGGTCTTGCACCGGGTGGGGTTTACCTAGCTTCTCCGGTCACCCGAAGAACTGGTGCGCTCTTACCGCACCGTTTCACCCTTACCCCGCTCAAGGCGAGGCGGTTTGCTTTCTGTTGCACTTGCCTTCACGTCACCGTGACTCCACGTTATGGAGCACCCTGCCCTATGGTGTTCGGACTTTCCTCCGAGCCCTATTGGCCCGGCGATCGTCTGGCCTGCTCCGACCGCAAAAAACAATATCAATCCCGCTCCAATAATACCTGGGGGTAGATGATCCGCTGACAGTTGGGGCACATCCGTATCTCGTCCAACCGCTGCAGCTCATTATACAATTGGGGCGGTATGTTCATCCGACAAACCTGGCAAACCGCGTCCAGAATGGCTGCCACGGCAATACCATGGCCTTGATGCCTGACTCTGACGTACAGGGTTTGAAGCTTGGCAGGAACGGTTTCCCAAATGCTGTCACGCTCCTGTTCTAAATCGGCCAGAGTGCGGTGCCGCCCTTCGGCCAGTTTGCGAATCTCTTCCTGCTTGGCCGCCACTTCGATCTTCACATCCGCAAGATCGGCTTTCTGGAGAGCCGTCTCGCTTTCGGCCGACTCTATGCGATCCAGATATTCAAGCATCTGATCCTCTATCCCCGAGGATTTGTGTTTTAATTCATCGATCTCTTTGAGTATGGATTGGTACTCCTTATTGGTCTTAACGGCTCTAAGCTTCTCTTTGCTTTTGGTAATCTGCGTGTCGATGACTTTGATTTCGTTTTCATCGGAGCGGTATTGTTTTTTAAGGATGTCCAGCTTGGTCTGGAACTCGGAAACCCGATTTTCATATTCCAAGACCTCCTTACCCAGGGCTTCAGTTCGGCCGTCGATACCTGCCAGTTCCTGTTCAATGCGCCTGATCTCTATCTCAGCCTTCTGCAGTGTCACCAGCGTCTCCAACTGCTCTTTAATACTGCCCACCTTTTTCTCCCTGTCGTCTTGGGTGATACGAAAACCGCCTAAAACAAATTTTATACGAATTCAAAGGGGTCTTGCTCCATCAGGCAAGGGGCGATTTGGACATCCCAACCCGATTCTGTTACGATCTGTGACAGTTGCCGGCACAAAGCATCGACAATCAGGTGTTCGGAGGCAAAATGTCCGACATCAATCAGTGCCCGGCCGGCATCTTCAACACTTCTGGCATCGTGGTAGCGAAGGTCGCCGCTGACGAACACATCGGCATCCGAAGCCATAAAATCGGCCAGCAATCCGCCCCCGCTTCCGGAGCAAACAGCCGCTTTCCGAACGATCCGATCCATCTGCCCAGCGACTTTTACCTTTTCAAGCCTCAGCTTTTCTTTGATCTCTTGGGCCAATTGTCCCACAGTTAAAGGCGGGTCCAAAATCCCAATGCGCCCCATCCCCATAACCGGGGGATCCAAATGACCGTGTTCACGGCCTTCACCCGCTTTGGCCGGAACCATTGCGGCAAGATGCGCCAAGCCGATCTTGCGTGCCAGGAGATCGTTTATCCCCTCACGGGCGCTGTCCAGATTGGTATGCGCCGAATAGATGGCCGTGCGAGCCCCCAAAGCGGTTGAAATAATTTTGCCTTCAATGGTGTCTAAATCGATTTTTCGCAGGGGCTTGAAAATCAATGGGTGATGGGTGATCACCAAGTCAATCTGCTGCCTGGCTGCTGACGAGATCGTGGGAAGAAGCGGATCCAGGGCCACCCAGACTTTTTTGACCGGCCATTTGAGATCCCCCACCTGGAGGCCGCAGTTATCCCACGATTCAGCCAGAAAAGGGGGGGCCAGCCGCTCCATAAACGCGACCATCTCCGCGACACAAATCGATCTTTGTTCTTTCTGGCCCAATGAATTCCTCCGAACTATATTCTATAGCATTTTTCTGGAGCCATTGTAACGTCTTAATCTGAAATCTAACATAACACAGATCGATCGCAATTGTTTTGTTGTGCGCCTTGTCTGGCCGCAGCGCCTAAAGCAGGACAAATGCGTCATATACCCATCGCAGAGAATGTGCTCAGCCCAAGCCGCCCCATGCGTACAGGCGATGCACCGCTTCGTTGCAAAATAAAAATGGGCGTGGCTTAGATCCAACCACGCCCATGAGGCCTTCCCTTTATTCAACATCATAGCCGAGCACGCCGCAAAATTAACAGGCAATGGGTATGGGCCCACCTGGGATCGAACCAGGGACCGACCGGTTATGAGCCGGTGGCTCTACCAACTGAGCTATGGGCCCTCATTGAATGCTGTGGGGCATCTTGTATCGGCACTCCAAGGGCTTGTCAAGCATTTCCAACCCGTTAGAAACCGTTAAAAAACAAATCCTAATGATCGATGAAACTTTTAAGCTTTCGGCTTCGTGTGGGGTGGCGGAGTTTACGAAGCGCTTTGGCCTCGATCTGCCTGATTCGTTCGCGGGTCACGGTAAAATCCTGCCCCACCTCCTCCAAGGTGTGGTCGGCCTTTTCGCCTATGCCGAACCGCATCCGCAACACCTTTTCTTCACGGGGCGTCAATGTGGCCAACACCTTGCGGGTTTGTTCGGCCAGGTTGAAACTGACCGCCGCTTCAGATGGCAACATGAATTTCTTGTCCTCGATAAAATCACCTAAATGGCTATCTTCCTCTTCGCCGATGGGGGTCTCCAGGGAGATGGGTTCCCTGGCAATTTTCAAAACCTTACGAACTTTATCCAGTGGAATTTCCATCTTCTCGGCAATCTCTTCCGGTCTGGGCTCCCGGCCCATCTCCTGAACCAGGTAACGGGAAGTG
>JBFFHG010000063.1:0-9584 GCA_041557055.1 Desulfosarcinaceae bacterium | reverse complement strand
GACCATCCGGTACGACCCGTTTAAGGCCTCCCGGCCAGCCAGCGGTTCAGGTGGCTGGCGATTTGATCCATGACCGATGCCCAATTTTTCGGGCGATGTTGTCGAAACAGCCGCATGGTCGGATACCATGGGGTGTGCATACCGCGAATACCCCAGCGCCAGTCGGGGATAAAGGGGATCAATACCCATACGGGTTTGCCCATGGCGCCCGCCAGGTGCGCCACCGATGTGTCCACGGTGATCACCAAATCGATTTGCGCCAGGATAGCCGCGGTATCCGCAAAATTCTCAAGTGAAGTGCCCAAATTTTCAAAATTGGGCCTTTGGACGGCTTTTGCCTGTGATGCCGCCGGCCCTTTTTGCAGGCCGACGAATTGAATCTCTTCATGTCGAAACAATGGTGAAAAAGCGGAGATATCGCATGACCGGTTGGCATCATTGCCATGCTCCGGCCGGCCGGCCCATACCAATCCGACTCTAACGGGCCCGCGGGGCAGGCGGGGTTGCCATCGGGCGATTTTCTCCTCAGGTGCTTTGATATAGGCCGGCGTTTCGTTCGGATGTTGTGGTGTGATTCGGGCCAGAAAGGGAAGGCTCATGAGTGGAATGTATTGGTCATAATGCATGTCCGGCGGATGAGTCGCCGAACGTACAACGATTTCATCGATTCCCAGCGTATTTTGATCCAAGAGCAATGATTTGACTTGAGCACGTGTCTCCAGGATAAGGCGGCCGCAATACTGTCTGGCCCAAGGCAATAGACGCACAAATTGGAAGGTGTCGCCCAACCCCTGTTCATCGTGAACCAGCAGGGTTTTGCCGGGGATCGGGTTGCCGTCCCATCGCGTGCCGTCGATTCGATGGGGATATATGCTGCGCCAGTGGGGCACGTCAAAACGGGCTTCGAAATCGCGCCACCCTTCGCGCCAGTTGCCCATCAGAAAATTGACAAAGGAACGATTCCAGCGGGCCACCGACATTTCAGGATCGATTTGAAGCGCACGATTCAAATAGGTTATGGCGCGCTCCAGATCGCCCATGTTTTTGCAGGTTATCGCCAGGTTGTTCCATGCATCGGCATAATCGGGTTGGAGTTTGATGGCTTCGGAAAGATGGGCGATTGCTTTTGGGTAGGCTTCGATCAGACGATAGGTGCTGCCCAGGTTATAGTGACCCTGGGGCAATTTGTCGTTCAACGCCACGACTTTGCTGAAAGCCGCAATGGCTTCAGGGTATCGCTTTAAATCCCTCAGCAAATTGCCCATGTTATTATGGGCTGCGCCCATTGAAGGGGCGATCCGCACCGCTTTCGTGTAATGGGCCAGGGCCTGCTCCGGGCGTTCTGTCTTGGCGTCGAGTTCAGCCAGATTGAAACATGCTTCCGCCAAATCCGGATTCTGTTGCAAAGCTTTTTGAAAGCTGGTCCGGGCTTGCGCGTCATCGCCCGCCAACTCATGAGTTTTACCGATATTATTATGAACCAGGGCCCGGAGGGGTTTTGAGGATAGTGCTTTTTTCAGCCATTTTAATGCGTTATGGATATCCTTGCTTTGAAGGTAGATAGTGCCCAACGCAAATGCGGCCTTGGCATTGTCCGGCTTTTTTTTCAGCAATCCCAGGTAATACTGTTCTCCCTTTTTTTCCGCATCCGGTTGACCTTGCCGGTTGCCGGTGTGAGAATCGGTGACGCGTTTTTTCGCCGGAGTGTCCGGAAATAAGTTGTGATAGAAATTTTCAAGTGATTCCAGTGGGATAAGGTCATGATACAGCCGGGCCCGATTCTGCTTCATGAGTGCTTTGATACGGGTGTGAAAAATTGAATCTTGAGCCAGGCGCGATGCGATGCGGCAATAGTCGCTCTTATCCTGAGCAATGGTTTGGGTCACTTCCATCATTTCAAGCATGGCATAAGAGTGGCGACCACGCATAAATGGACCGGGCAGGGTGACTACCGGAAGACCGCAACTTATGGCTTCGATGGTTGTGTGACCGCCGGACCACTCCAGACTGTCAAGCAATACATCGGCGCACAGGTTGAGGCTTAAAAAATCGGAGTGGTTCAGCCGCGGGGTGAAACGGCAAAAGTGACGGCCGTCAAGTCCTTGCTTTTCAAAGGCGCTGTAAAGCCGTTCTTTAAAGATTTCCGTAATACCGCCGCGCTTGTCACTGATGAATACAAACAGGGCATCGGGCGCCTGGGCCGCGATGCGGGGGTAGATATCATCATGACCGGGCAGATATTTATAGAGCGATTGGGTTGATAAAAAGACAAAACGTGCTTCTGGAATTCCAAATTCCGCACTCTTTTTCGGTTGCGGCGGAAGTTCCGGCGGTCTGTAGCATAAAGAAAGGTTGGGAAGCCGTATCAACTTTTCAGTGTAATATTGATCGGCCGCCTCGGGTTCCATTAAATCACTGCTTAAAAAGTAATCCATGGTCGGCAGGCCGGTGGTAACCGGGTGCCCCCAACCGACGCATTGAACCGGAGCCAGCTTCAATGCGGCCAATTGGAGTGCCATGGGGCTCATGCCGATTTCCGGAAACACCAAAACATGAAGGTCATCGTCCGATATTTTTTTTGCGATGCTTTCCACATCTGCGGCAACATGATGGAAATGGCATGATTTGGCAGCAATTCGATGGGTTATGGCGTCGATCGGGGTTCCCAGGTGGTAGCAGTGGATTTCCAAATGGGAGGGATTGTGGTTTTCTACCCAGCCCAATAAAAAATCACCCACAGTGTGAGCGTACATAAAAGCGGTGACGTAGCCGACGCGTATCTTTTGGCCGGATGAAATCACCGGCATGGGTTTGGACTCCGACCAATGGGGATAGTTGGCCGCCATAACATCACAGACGAACCGGCCGTAGCGACCTTGAATCTCAAGGTCGTTATGCCCCTGATACTGAAGAAAGAAATTGGTGGTGGTGCCGATTCCCTTCAGCGCCGCTTTCTTCTGTTGTCCGGTTTCCAGCGGAGTGGATTCGATAAGCTTTTCTAAATTTTCTAAAAACGCGGCGCGGGTGGTTTTGATCTGAGCGGTGCTGCGGTAAATATTGGGCAGTGATAGATGGTAGAGCCATTTTGCAGGCGCGTAATGCCGATCCACCCTGAGGGCATCCAGATAACAGAGGCGTCCTTTTTGGTATTCGCCCAGGGCCTGCAGCGCAATGCCCATGTTATGGTGGGCCTGGGCCAGATGCGGATTGACGGCCAATGCGCGTTTAAAATAGTCGCACGCCGCATCCGTATTATGGGCATCGAGTTCCAAAAGGCCGATATTATTCAATGCTTTGGCATGATCGGGTCTGACATGCAGGGTCTGTTCGTAAGCCGTCAGGGCCTTGTGCTTCTCGCCCGTCCGTTCGTATGAGAGGCCCAGGTTGAAAAACGCCTCAGCATAGGCGGGATTGATTTCAATCGCTTTTATGAATAAAGGAATCGCTTTGCGCGGAGCGTTGGTTTTGAGACAGATAACGCCCATATTGAAAAAGGCTTCAGAAAAAGCCGGTTGTAACCGCAGCGCATTCTGATAGCAATTGATCGCTTGATCCAGCCGCCCCAACTGCTGATTGGCCAGGCCCGCATTGTAGAATGCCGCCGCCTTGTCAGGCCCGGCTGCTATGGCCTGATTGAAGAGCGCCAGCGCTTGCTCGGCATCTCCAACGGACATGCATTTTACACCGAGTTCATTAAAGGTGCGATGTTGCCCCTGCAAACCACTTTCCGGTTGCTGGGTTCGGCACTTTTCTTTTGCGTCGGCCACGTCAATTCCCACATTTACATTCATAAAATCGAAGTCTTTCACTTACAGGACCGGATGCTCACCATTCAGCCCGGGTGGTAATTCATTCAGCAAAATTGGTGCCATGGCGAAATCGGCCATATCCGGCCACAAAGGCCAGATATTTTATGAAATGAGAACGGAAAATGGGGGGGGAAGCGCCCCAGGTCAAGCCGCGAAAGGTCTTTGCCCGTCAATTGACGTTGATGTGCCAATATTCTGACTATCGTAACATGGGGCAAAGCGCCGACCGGCTGCGGCGTGGTGGGGGATTGTCAGGCGCCGCTGGTGCGTATGGTGGGCTTCAGCGGCGCGGAATATGATTTTAAACGGCGTGATCAGATGATGAGCCACGCAATCCGGCGGCAATATTATTGTTTATTTTTATGATGATATCCAGTTTGTGCGCCTCTGGAAAGGCCATCGTGTCGAAGATGCGCTGATCGATATACCGACTGAGGGCAAGAATATTGTGTTTGATCTGGACAGGTAATGGATTCTCCTTTTTTGAAACTTCAACCTGAAAAAAGCTCCATATCCTCTGGTTATATTTAAGGGCTTCGTCCAGAAGGTTGTTTCGATTGGGAGCGTCCCAATTTTTCTGGCAATTCACCAGCTTGAGTGCGCCTTGAGTCAATACACGTGCTTCGGTCGAGCGACCGGACATGGATTCTTTATCAACCGACTGGTAGGACTTCAATGCATTTTGTAACACGTTGGATTACCTCCTGTTCAAACTCGCATAATTTTTGGGCCATTTTGAGCGCATGGTAGTGGTTTTCTTTTAAAATCAATTCATTAATTTCATCGATCAGCCCTAAGGCGCTGGGGGCCGCCTGCACGAATTCCTGTACGAGCTGCCAATAGAGTCGTTGGTGCGTATCAATATTGGGTTTGTCCACGTACATCAATTGGATGGCCAGGTATATTCTGCGTGCCGGCGTATCGGCCCTGTCCGGTGAAAGGATACTGTTCTGGCGCAGGATGGGAACATTGTTTTCCACAATGAACTCGCATTTGTTGGCGCCGTTGGTGATGACGGCTCCGCCGACGATCATTTTTTCACCCGGTTTCAGTATGATTTTTAGCGCCATGGCGTCCCGTCCATTTATAATGCCGATCTTTTTGTTTATATTGCGTACTGGACTCAGATATTACTATCGACCGTTTACCCGTGAACTTAACAGCATTTTTTATGCCATCAACTGATCATGGCAATGACGCGGTTGGCGTCGGTGATAAACCCCTGCGGCGTTTTAGCAATGTTGCCGTGCGTTTGTGGTTTGCTTGAGGCGCCGGGGCAACTGGCTGCTCGTTTTTTTCATCTCCAATCCGGAAAAAACGAGCCCGTCTTTTTTATAGCGTACCCCGGTTGATCACGGATGTGCAAGTACAGGGATTGGTTGGTCGATCATATTGCACAAACCACTGGACTGGCGCAGGGCCTCAATTGTTTCGGTTGTTATATAATAAGGCTTGTCAAATTGAGGGTCCGGCTTGTCCAGGGAGGCTTTTATGATATGGATTTAATCTGTTTTCACGGAATTTGTTTTATTTTATGGCTTGGTAAAGGGGGGGCTGGCCCCTTTACCAAGCTGTCTGATCGTTAGATCTCGAAAAAATAAAACCTTTTCTGAAATTACATTAGAACAATCTCAACACGGACTGGGCCGCCTGAGATGCCAGACTCAACGACGTGGTACCCAATTGCTGACGTGTTTGGAGCATCAGCATGTTGGCGCCTTCTTCGTTCATATCGGCGTTGGTCAGGCTGGCTGCACCATCTTGCAGCGTGTTGATCATGTTGGATGTGAAATCCTGGCGTATGGTGATTGTGCTCAAGTTTGTGGAGAGCTTCTGGGCCTCGGATCTCAGGTTGGTGGTGGCATTGTCCAGGGCGGTAATCGCCGAGTTGATCTCATCCAATTCAGCCACGCCGCCTGTGCTCACCCAGTCGTTGGAGGTCAATGAATTCAGGCTCAGGGTCGCACCTGTGGAGGTTGCGTCAAAGCCGGTCATGGTCAGGCTGGAGTCGCCTTTTTCGTCAAATTTTACCTTTTGGGTCACTGTGGTGCCGGCCAGCAGGTTAACCCCTTTGTAGCCTGAATCCGCAGCCAGCAGGTCGATCTGGCAAAGTACCTGCTGATACTGGTTTTCCAGGGTCAGCAGCTCGGAGGTCGTTCCGGCCGACAGGGCTGATTGGGCCAGCGATTTAGATGATGCAATCAATGAATTGATCGATTCCACGCCATCGTTGGCAGCGTTGATCAACTGAATCGATTCCGCCATCTCATCTTTACGAACAGAGAGGTCATCGGCACGCTGACGATGCTCCAATGCCGTAAAGTAGTTGATCGGATCATCCACCGCCTTTTGGACGCGCAAGCCGGTGGCCAGACGTGTCTGGGTGGTTTCCAGCAGTTTCTGGGTGTTTTGCAGACTAAAAAGGTTTTTCCTCATTCCCGAGGTCAGTGTAATTGCATTTGCCATGATGTTTTCTCCTTTTCTAGGAATTTTTTTCGGCCTTCTGGCCTTTTTTTGGGATTAGTTGTTTTAAAAATTTATGATCGGCGCATTCAATTATGAACCAACCTCCTTTCTGACTTGTTGCGCTTTACACTCCTATTATCGGATCTGTTTAAACAAACTTTAGGAGCTGCTCAAAAATAACCTGGGATTTTGTCCATCGGGTGTGTGTGTGTGTGTGATTTTTTTTGCAAAATGCAAAATGGGTTGTCATTTTGCATATCAATTGCGGGATAGGGATGCAGGCTTTATCGGTATTCTTGGCAAGGCCATGGCGGTTTGAATTAAATTATGTTAAAACAGATAGATAGATTGGTATGGGATAAAAAAAGACCCTTGACATCAAAAGATCAAACGCTTTTGGGTTGAAAATTTTCAAAGCAAAAATAGGCATGCGAGTCATTGAATTTGCAATTCGCAAAAAAAGAGCCCTATAAATAGGTCCCCACATCACCCTCTCTTTTGATTTTATGGGACCCGCCAAAACAAAATAAAGGTTCGCCGGATTTTGTGAATCAGGCGCAATCCTTTGCTGGAGAAGGGTTGATTTTTATTTTCCACGAATTCATTCCTGTGTTTTGGTTTGGTCAGTGGATGGATGGTCGCTGATGGCATGTGCTTTGCTATCATTTATCCCGCAATCGCATGGAAATTCAAAAAAACGACAAAATGGGGATAGGAGTGGCCATGGGGGAGATCCAAGAAATCACCTGCCAAGACAACAGTGATATTAAGTCTTCCAATCATAATCAAACCGATAAAGGGTGTTTCCGGGGCGTTATCGGAAAAAGCCGTGCCATGGCCAGTGTCTTCAAGCTGATTGAACGGGTTGCGGACAGTGACAGCACGGTTCTTATAAACGGCGAGACCGGCACCGGCAAAGGACTTGTGGCCAAAGCGATTCATCAGAGTTCATATCGCCGGCAAAGACCGTTTGTTTCTATCAATTGCGGCGCTATTCCGGAAAACCTGCTTGAAAGCGAGCTGTTCGGCCATGTGAAAGGCGCTTTTACAGGCGCCACCAACGCAAAGACGGGAAAATTCGAAGTTGCCAACGGCGGGACCATTTTCTTGGATGAGATCGGGGATATGAGTCCGGATTTGCAAGTCAAGGTTCTGAAAGTGCTGGAAGAACGTGAATTTGAGCCTGTGGGCGGATGTAAAACCACCAAGGTGGACGTGCGCATAATCGCCGCTACCCATCGCGATCTTGAAGAAGAGGTGCAAAAAGGCAATTTCCGGGAGGATTTGTTTTACCGGTTGTATGTTATTCCCATTCAACTGCCCGCCCTGAGAGATAGGCAAGTGGACATCCCCCTGCTGGTGGATCACTTTCTCAAAAAGCTCAATGAGGAAAAGGGAACCCAGGTGGAACGGATTTCCGATGCGGTCATGAAAAAGTTCATGGAGCACACCTGGCCCGGAAATGTACGTGAGTTGGCCAATCTTATGGAGCGGCTTGCCGTGCTTAAAGGCGAAGGTGAAATAGCGGCTGAGGACCTGCCGCCCAAGCTCAGAGGCAATGAGACGTCCGTTTCAGCCGTCACCACGCCGGAGCTCACCAACGAAGGAATCTGTCTCACAACCGCGGTCAATGAATTTGAAAAGAATCTGATTTACCAATCTTTGGAGAGAACCGATTGGGTCAAAAATAAAGCCGCTAAATTGCTGCATGTTAAACGCACGACCCTTGTTGAAAAAATAAAGCGTTATGAATTGCATAAATGCGCTTAATCGATAAATCAGCGCATATTCCATTATCGATGATGGCACCCGACAACGACAGCATCTCTCCCCCATCCCGTAAAGAAAAAGCACATGCTTTTCCTGATCTCAATGGCGGGCACGCCCGCAATCCGGATAGCGCCGATGATCGCTGCGGCTTTTTCAAAGCGCTCTACCAATCCCCGGATCAATGCAATGGGGGGGAGCAGGCGGCCCAAAAACAGGAATCAGAGGAGCAGGTATATAATAAAGGATTCCAGCGCGGGTTTGCTGAAGGGCGTCAAGATGCCTCCAGGCTTTGCCAGCAGGAAATAGCGCCCAATGTTAAAGAATTTTTGACTGAATTTAAGAAAACAAACGAATGCCTGCTTCAAATAGAAGCGAATTCATGCAAATATGTTCTCATTATGGCGTTGTGTATTGCAGAGAAAATCTTAGGTGATTCGCCCCAGTTAAAAATCGAAGATCTTGCCTTTTTGAATGATGACTTGAAGGTGTGGGCGGCCCAATCCTATCAATTGAAATTGACCCTGAACAATGAGGATTATGACATCCTTTCGCAATTTATGGATTGCGAGGATCCCCAATGGCGGCAAATTCCATCCATTCATATCAGCGGTCATGTTTCAGCTCAGAGAGGGGGGGTGAATACAATGCCGCGCGACCTTCCTGTTTTACCGAACGACATGCTTGTCCAGGCATTGGAAAAGATGTTGGCTGGCGCGTCAACAATGTGACGCAGTCACTTTCTCCCGCCCGATTTGTTCGCAAGAACATAACTACCTGAAAAACAAAAAAATAAAATCAAAGCGCATCGATTTTACCTAACGGATATGCCTTTTTGGCGGTGGCACGCAAATTGCCACGTTCCCTTTACCATTATGACTGATATATCCCAAACCGAGAAAACTGCCGTCAGCAAACCACCGCGTCCCATTCTGACATGCTCGGATGCTTTTTTAAAGGTGCTTGCCTTGGCCCTTCGTATCGCCGATTCCACCGCCTCGGTATTGATCCAGGGAGAGAGTGGAACCGGCAAAGAGCTGCTGGCACGTTACATTCACCATCACAGCGGACGAACCCCATATCCTTTTGTCTCCATGAATTGTGCGGCACTTCCCGAACATTTGGCTGAAAGTGAATTGTTCGGTTACGAGAAGGGGGCTTTCACCGGAGCAAATCAATCGAGAAAGGGAAAATTCGAGTTGGCCCATCAGGGGACCTTGTTGCTGGATGAGATCAGCGAAATGCCCTTGTCTCTTCAGGTAAAACTATTACGGGTTCTTCAGGAGAGAGAGGTTGATCCCATTGGCGGACGCCAACCCGTATCCGTGGATGTGCGGATTATCGCAACAACAAATCGTGATCTGAAGCAAATGGTTCTGAATTCGGAATTCCGCGAAGATCTCTATTATCGATTGCGCGTAATCCCCATCATCATCCCGCCACTGAGAGAAAGAACAGAAGATATTCCGCTGTTGGCGGACTTTTTTATTCGAAAATTCTGCCCAGCCGGCAGAAAGCCGATGCCGCAATTCGATCAAAAGG
>JBFFHG010000062.1:0-9628 GCA_041557055.1 Desulfosarcinaceae bacterium | reverse complement strand
GGGGACGCCCCCTGTTCGACGTCATTTTCGCCTTTGAGAACTACCCCGTGCCCGGCCTTGCGGGGGTTCAGGGCCGCGATCCGGCCGGCAACCGCGCCGGTTCGGTCAACCTCGACTTTTCAACGGAGGGGATCCAACTGCGGGAACAGGCCCATTATCCCGCGGCCGTGGCCGTGATCCCGGGCAAGACCATTTCGCTGCATTTGTCCTATGACACCAATGTGTATGACTCCCGGGACATGCCTCGATTCCTGGATCATTGGAAACGGCTGCTGACATCCATGGCGCAACATCCAGGACAAAAGATCTGCCGTCTTGGCCTGCTGGATTCCGGAGAAAAAAAGAAAATTCTCCAGGAATGGAATCCGGCGCCGAATCCCCACCCCATTCAGCCTTGCATCCATCACCTGTTCCAGGAACAGGTGAAAAAGACCCCGGATGCCCCGGCCGTCGTTTTTGAGGACCGGACCCTGACTTACGGGGAGTTGAATCGGCGGGCCAATCACCTGGCCCGCCACCTGCAAACCAGGGGGGTGGGACCGGACACGCTGGCAGCCGTCTGCCTGGACCGTTCCGCGGACATGGTGGTGGCCATCCTGGCCGTTCTCAAGGCCGGGGGGGGCTATATCCCCATGGACCCGGATTACCCCCGCCGACGTCTGGCCCGGATGCTGGAGGAGAGCCGGCCCGTGGTGGTGATCACCCAAAAGGATCTGACAGAAAAACCGGCCCGCCTTTGCCCGTCCGCCCGGGTCTGTCTTCCGGCCGACCTGGACCCGGCCACATCCCGCGACACGGAAAATCCGGATTCCGGAGTGGGACCGCAACACATCGCCTATGTCATCCATACCTCCGGGTCCACGGGACGGCCCAAGGGGGTCGTGATTTCCCACGAAGCCATTGCCAACCACATGCGCTGGATGGGGCAACGCTTTCCCCTGACCGCCGGGGACCGGGTGCTCCAGAAGACCCCCTTCAGTTTCGATGCCTCGGTGTGGGAATTTTACGCCCCTCTGCTGGCCGGGGCCACGCTGGTCATGGCCCGGCCCGGCGGCCACCAGGACATGGACTATCTGGTCAGAACCATTCGACAACAGAAAATCACCGTGCTCCAAATGGTGCCCTCCCTGTTGCGCCTCCTGCTCCGGGAAGGGCGTCTGGCCGCCTGCCCGGGCTTGCGGCAGGTCTTCTGCGGGGGTGAGGTCCTGGCCCCCGAGCTTCAGGAACGGTTTTTTCAGGCATCGCCGGCGGAACTGATCAATCTCTACGGCCCCACCGAGGCCTGCATTGACGCCACGTTCCAGGTGTGCGCGCCGGGAAAACCGCCCCGGATCGGCCGGCCCATTCAAAATCTCGGCGCCTATATCCTGGACCCCATGATGGAGCCGGTCCCCCCCGGAGTTCCCGGGGATCTGTACATCGGCGGCAAGGGCCTGGCCCGGGCCTATCTGAACCGGCCGGATCTTACCGCAGCGGCCTTTACGCCCCATCCCTTTGCCGCCGCCCCCGGGCAGCGCCTCTATCGAACCGGCGATCTGGCGCGGTATTCCGATGAGGGCGACATTGAATTCATGGGACGCCTGGACAATCAGTTGAAAATCAGCGGCTTCCGAATCGAAGCCGGGGAGATCGAGAACACCCTGGCCGGGCATCCGGATGTAAAGGAGGTCGTCGTCCTGGCCAGAGAAGGCGCCCCCGGGCAAAGGCACCTGGCGGCCTATGTCGTGACAGGGGATCGAATTGCGGATCCCGGCCCGCGGCTGTCGGTTATTCGCGGTCTGCGCGGGTATTTAAAAAAAATCCTGCCCGGACATATGATCCCTTCGGATTTTGTCCTTCTGGAATCACTGCCCCGCCTGCCCAACGGCAAGGTCGACCGTTCGGCCCTGCCCGGACCGGAGCAGAGCGATCCAGGCCGGGTCCGGGCAGTCCCGGGGGATGCGCTGGAGAAACAACTGGCCGCCATCTGGGGGCAAGTATTGGACCGGAATTCAGTGGGAAGCTATGAAAACTTTTTTTCCCTGGGAGGCAACTCCCTCCTCGTCACCCGGGTCATATCCCGGGTGCGTCAGGCCCTGGGCTGGGACCTGCCGGTGCGATTCCTGTTCGACCATCCCACCGTGGCGGAATTCCGGGAAGCCCTCCGGGCCATGGAAAAAAAAGAAGCGCCCCAGCCCCCGTCCCTTATCCCGGAAAAAGAAAAGGCCCTGCCTGCGGCAACGGTGTTCGCGGCCCCCACCACCGGGGAAATGACGGCCCGGCAGCCAATGGACAGAGAGCCCCGGAAATGGACTCCGGTGATCCCCCTTCAATCCTCGGGCCACGATCCGCCCCTGTTCTGCGTTCATCCGGCCGGCGGCGGATCGGTCTTTTACGTCGACCTGGCCCGGCACCTGGCACCGGACCAACCGGTATACGGCCTGCAACCCAGGGGACTGGACGATGAAAGCCAGGCGTTCCATACCCGTGTGGAAGAGATGGCCGACTGCTACGCCCAGGCCATTGTGACGCAACAGTCCCAAGGCCCCTATCGCCTGGCCGGGGCCTCTTTCGGCGGACTGGTGGCCTTTGAAATGGCCCGGGAATTGAAAGCCATGGGAAAAGAGGTCTCTTTGCTGGCGTTGATGGATACCTATACCCCCATGGCCATGGAGCCGGCCCCGCCGGAAGACGACGTCGCGCTTCTGGCGGCTCTGTGGAAAGACGAACTGGCCATCACCCGGAACGATCTGCGGGGGTTGGCGCCGGACCGGATGCTGGATCATATTGTCGCCCGCGCCGAAAAGGCCCGTCTCCTGCCCTCGAATTTCAGCACAGGGCAGGCCCGGCTTATCCTGAACATGACCAAAATCAGTGTACGCGCCGCCATTAACTACCAGCCCGGGCCATATAATGGAAATATGGTTCTGTTTCGCGCCGGGAACAGCACACGGAAAAATGAAGACCCCGCTCTGGGATGGAAAAATTTTGTAAATGGAAATCTTACCATCCAATGGATCAAGGGCACCCATCAGAATATTCTGCGGGAACCTCAGGTAAAGCCCCTGGCCCGTCACCTGAAACAATTACTCAAAGGAGAAGGATGAACATGGGCGATCATGAAGATGAGGCAACCCTGTATCGTGTGGTTCTGAACCATGAAGAACAATATTCCATCTGGCCCGTGGAGAGGCAAAACGCCCCGGGATGGAGTGACGAAGGATTCTCAGGCACCAAGGATGATTGCCTGGCCCACATCAAGGAGGTGTGGACCGACATGCGTCCCTTGAGCCTTCGCAAAAAGATGCAAACGCCGGAGAAAGAGGGTTGACCCGGATGCGGATCACCAACGCGGGACCCGTGCCGAATTTTTATCCTTGACTATTTAAAAAAAATTGAGGTAGTTTTATACGACTATGTTTGGGTGATCATGTAAAATTCCTTTTCGAGTCCAAATACATTTTTCCGGTCATCGCCACTGCCTGCGCCACTATTCGAAGAAACTTCTTTCCGACGGATTTGGAAGTTCTGCGGTTCAGACGAAAAAAGTGTTAATATCCTACAGACCGGCCATCTTGCGGTGCAGCGCTCCCGTGTTTTTGAAATCCTCAACCTGGCGTTGCTGCGCCTTTGGTTTCAAAAACGCCACGGCCCTGGCATGAACCGCAATCCACCATTTCTGAGTGAGCACCATGCAGCTTTTCAAAGCGTTATTGGTCTTTAACAAGTGTTTGTGTGTTACCCTAACGTTTGCAACATTAGGGCTTAGGGGCAAAGGCACAGTATGATGACGTCCGGCACTTCAAAACAGTTGGAACAGGCCGGGGATATCATCAAAATGTGGACCACATTTGATTCATCCTTAAAATTAAAAGGGGGACAGGACATGGAAGAGGAGAAAAGCATCAACGAATTTTTGGCCGAAAAAAAACCGGCTGCCAACAACACCATAAAGAGTTTTCTTCTGGGAGCCATGGGGATCGGCCTGCTGCCTTACCCCATTGTCGATTTTATCGCCTTAACCGCTCTTCAACTGGGCATGGTAAAAAAATTATCAACGATCTATGAAGTGGAATTTTCCCAGGAAATGGGAAAGAGTTTTATCGGTTCGCTGATCGGTTCCGGAACCCCGCTGCTGCTTTTCAAACCGGCCGCCAGTTTAATCAAACTCATCCCTGTGGTGGGCCAGGCCGTCGGAATGTTGACCATGCCCGTTATTGCCGGGGCATCCACCTACGCCGTGGGCAAGGTATTTAAAAAGCACTTTGAATCGGGCGGCACCCTCTTTAATTTTGATCCGGAACGGATGAGAAAATATTATGGCGAAAAGTTTGAGGAAGGCAAAAAAATGGCCGGGGACTTAAAGAAGGAGGCCGCTGCGAAAAAGGCCTGATATAAGCAGCACATTCACATCATCCATATAAACGATCCCGCTACCGGATCAGAGGATTATCCGACCTTAGGGTTTGCAAATCTCCTCAGGGGGCTGTGCCATGTCAAAAAAGTGCGCGCTTTGCGCTCTACTTTCCCTTTTTTTTCTTTGCGCCTGCACAATGGGCCCCCGAATGCTTTCCTACACGCCGCTGGAGTATAACAAGAGCGCCCATCGAACTCAGAATGAGCAGATGCTCATGAATCTGGTCAGGACAAAATATCTTGAACAGCCCTTTTTTCTCCAAATCGGTTCTATTTCAACAAGTTATAATTACGGCGGCACCGCCGGCGGAAGCATTTCGGTTCCCAGAAAGGAGTTGCCCAACGTCGGCATTATCCAGAGCATCACAGGCACCTTGCAGGGAACATACCAGGAACTGCCGACCTTTACCTTCACACCGCTTCAGGGAAATCAATATTTTAAATACATGCTCGAAAATGTTGAACTCAGCCAACTTGCCCTGCTGGAAAACTGGCCTTTCGGTTTTATCATGGACACCCTGGTGGAAAAATTCGGCGACACTTACAATGACCCGCGCGATTCAAATAAAACCTATAAGGATTTTCTGGCGCTGGGCGAGGCCCTTTCCCGCATAAGGCAACGTAAGGGCATGGATTTTCTTTATCAACCGCCGCTCACCGGAAAATCCCAAGGCGGCCACATCCTGAGGCTGAAGTATCAAGACATGGGCGAGGCGCAAAGGATTGAAACCCTGCTGAGCATCTCCAAAAGAATCAAGGCCCGGAAAAGTGAGCCCCTGATCGGCCTGTACCGCCTGGTCCCGGCCAACGATTTTTTCACGGTGTCGGAAGACGAGACGGGGCGGCCGATCATCCCCATAAAGCTATTGAGCTTTATGGAGGTGCTGTCGTTATTGGGACAGGGGGTTGAAGTCCCCCGGGAGCATCTGCAAAAAGGCTTTGTCATGGGGACCGAAGCATTCACCAAGCGCCCGTCCTATGTACCGCTGATTCGGGTTCGCCAAAGCCCTGCCAAACCTGAAAACGCTTTTCTTGCAGTAGCCTATCGGGGCCGGTGGTTTTATATCGAGGATACGGATATTCAATCCAAGCAGATATTTTCCTTTCTCAATCTGCTTTTTTCATTACAAACCCAGAGCATTATGGGCCAACAACCCGCCCTGACGATCCCTGTAAGGTAGCCCATGAAACAAGTGACGCATGGATCACCGCTATGGGGGGCGGATGCGCTTAAAAAAACCCGACCCGTGGTCTCTTTTGCCGAGAAAGAAAAATTGTGGTCCATGGCTGACAACAGATGAACCTGAGACTCCTGCAATTCATAAGACAAGAAGCCGAAGCGCTCTGGCTTAAAATACTCCTCACCTCCATCATTTCCGGGCTTGCCAACGGTGTCGTGGTCGTCATCGTCAATGCGGCCACCAAAGGCAACTACCAGTTCAACTTGAGGTATTTTTTCCTCTTTGCCATATGTATGGCCGTCTATATCATCACCTTCAAGTATTCCTATTTCCAAACGGCGATTGTGCTGCGCAACGCCATGGCAAAAACCCATCTGCGCATTGCCGACCAACTCAGGAATGCCGACCTCCTGTCATTTGAAGGGATCGGCCGGACCCGTATACACAGGGTCCTGTCAGAGAATTCCGAAATCATCTTTGAAGCCTCGAGGATGATCACGGCCGCCGGCAGCGCAATGATAATGCTTCTTTTCACCTTTGGTTACATAGCGTTTCTATCAAAGACAGCTTTCTTCATGGCAGCCATTCTCATTGTCTGCGCCGTGTTCATCTATACACGCAATCAGAAAACCATAAACACCCTGATGCTTACCGCCATACAAAAGGAGTCTGACTTTTTCACCACCATGAATCACCTGCTGGACGGTTTCAAGGAAATCAAGATGAACCGGGCCAAAAGCGACGACATCTTCCACACCTATCTCAATAAAATCGCCCTCCGGGTAAAAGATCTTCGAATCGACACCGAGGCAAAATTTTTATCGAATCAACTCTTTGCCCAGGTCTTTTGGTATTTCCTGGTGGCCTCCATCGTCTTTTTGCTCCCCAGAATCGGCCAAATGGAAAACCAAAAGATAATGAGCATCACAACGGTGGTCCTGTTTATCATGGGCCCGATCGGTGTTGTCGTCGCCACCATTCCCCTCCTGGTCAAGGCCAATTTTGCCATAGATCAACTGGATGTTCTGGAAAAAGAGTTGGGCACGGCAGACGACCTCAAGGGGGCGCACCCGGAAAACCCCTTTACAGTAAAAGACGGATCAAGGCGGATCGAATTCAGGAATATTATCTTCACTTATCCCGCCCCGTCGGACCAGCGGAGTTTTTCCATCGGCCCCATTGATCTCAAAATCAAAGAGGGGGAAATTCTGTTTCTCGTGGGAGGCAACGGCAGCGGCAAGACCACGCTCCTCAAAGTCATCACCGGATTGTACCATCCCCGGCAGGGGACCGTCCTGATGGATGGCCTTTCGGTCAACAAGGCCAATTGCCAGCACTATCGAAACGAGATGGCCGTTATCTTCTCTGATTTTCATCTGTTTGACCGGTTGTACGGCCTGAAAGAGGTGGACACGGTCCGGATGAAGGAATCCTTGCGGCGCATGGCCCTTATGGACAAGACCGCTTATGTGGACGGCAGGTTCACCAACCTCAACCTCTCGTCCGGACAAAAGAGAAGATTGGCGCTGATCATCGCCCTGATGGAAGACAAACCGATTCTGGTGGTCGATGAGCTGGCCGCGGACCTGGACCCCGAGTTTCGGAAATATTTTTACGAGGTCATCCTGGTGGAGTTAAAATCCAACGGGAAGACCATCATAGCGACCAGCCATGATGACCGGTATTTTCATGTGGCCGACAGAGTGGTCAAAATGGAGTACGGAAGGATCATCGATGGAGATTAGATGGGTATGAAGGTCTGGAGCTCCATTAAAAGACGGTTCAGGGAAAATTTATCCCTGGTGATCGTTGCACTCCTTATCGTCCTGTTTGTCATTATCTACTTTTGGCACAGCATCTTTATAACGATCAAAGCGGGAGAGGGGGGCGTCCTGTACCTCCGGTTCTTCGGCGGAACCGTCGTGGACAAAATATACCCTGAAGGGTTTCACATCATTGCGCCCTGGGACACCATGACCAAGTACGATGTCCGCTATCAGGTGATCCATCATGATATGTACGCCCTGACCCGGAAAGGAATGAGGATTGAGGTCAAGCTGACCATCCGTTATATGCCGGAATACAGACTTCTGGGCGTGCTCCACCAAAGGGTCGGACCGGATTATCCCGACAAAATCGTCACCCCGGAGGCGGAGGCCGTCATTCGAAAGATCATCGGCCAGTTCGATGCCGAGGAGGTCTATTCAACGAAACGGGCACTCATCCAGAAAATCGTCGATGAAGCGATCGCTCAAGTTGCGCAACGATTCGTCAGGATCGATGACATGATCATCACCAAGGTGGAACTGCCCTTGACCATCAGAAAGGCCATTGAAGCCAAACTGGAGCAAAGGGAGTTGGCCCTCGCCTATGAATTCAAACTGGAAAGAGAAGAAAAAGAGGCGCAACGAAAAAGGATCGAGGCCCGGGGATTCCATGACTATAACAAGCTCGTGAACGCTTCCCTTTCCGACAGGATTCTGACCTGGCGAGGGGTTCAGGCCACCCTGGAACTTGCCAAGTCCAATAATGCAAAAGTCGTGATCATTGGGTCGGGCAAGGACGGTCTGCCCATCATTTTAGATACAAAAGAGTGGCCCCCCCCGACGCAAGGGCCGGCGGACCTCCCGGTCAGCCCGGGCCCCTCGGTCGAATCGGGATCAACAAAGACCACGGATGAAAGTGCTCAGTGAACCCTTTTTCCAGGACCCGTATGATGAAACATGAATTCCTGATCGCCGCAAAGAAACCGCTGTTCCTCTTGCTCGCGGTCTTCGTGCTCATCGGCTGCGGGAACCCCTATGCCGAATCCAAAAAAAAGCGGGCCGACTTCGCCAAAAAAGGAAAGGGAGATGTTGTTGTGGCGGTGGTATGGCCCCGCCGCGCGCAGTCTCCTTTTCTCTTTACCGAAGGCGTTGATCTGGCTGTCCGGCAGATCAACGAAAAAGGGGGCGTTTTGGGCCGACGGTTGCGGACAATCTATTATGAAGATACGCAAACGCCGGAGGGACATTTTAATGCGAAAAAAATCGCCGATCACGCCGAGGTCGTCGCCGTCGTCGGCCACGTCCATTCCGATTCGACCCTGTCGGCACTCATTACCTACGAGTACAACGGCATCCTTTTGCTGATCGGAGCGGCCACCCACCCCCTTTTGCTGGAACAAGAGTTTGAATATGTGTTCAGACCCATACCCAACGACAGGGTCTTCGGAGAGCGCCTGGCCCAGTACGCCCATGGAACAGGATATAAGAGAATCGCCATCATCGACGACAACACCCTCTATGGAAACGGTCTGGCCGACAACTTTTATCAAAAGGCGACCGACCTGGGGCTGGATATGGTCATCCATAGAGGATATCTGCCTTGGCAGAACAATTTCCGACCGCTGATCGCCCAAATCAAAAAGCTGGAATTTGACGCCATTTTCCTTTCGGGTGCCTTGCCCCAGGCCGGCACGTTTATGAAACAATTGCGCCAAATGGGCGTAAAAGCCCCGGTCATGGCAGGGGGAGGCCTTGGTTCACAGGATTTCATCGCCATTGCCGGTGAAGCCGCCAACGGCACCGTTGTTCCCACCATGTTCCGCCCCGCCCCTTCGGACCCGGCCTACCTGAAATTCATGAAGGCTTTCCGCACAAAGTACGGGCAGGCCCCCGATCAATATGCGGCCCTGGGATACGACACCATCAATTTACTCGACGCTGTGATGACCGACAGCGGTTCGACCGTCCCTTTGGTGGTGGCCTCGATTCTGCGGCATACCCAGGACTGGCAAGGTGTTATGGGAAACTATGCCTTTGAGAAGGATGGTGAACTATCAGAGAGAAAAATATTCTTCAAACAAGTTCGTGACGGACAATTCATCGATATAAAGGAGTGACCATGCCTTATCTTGCCCTTTTATATATTCTGCTGAGTATTTTTGTGGCGTTTACCGGGATCAACCGGAAATTCGGTTTCTGGGGGTATTTTTTCGCATCTATCGCGCTTACGCCCTTTATCGGAATATTGATGGTTCTGGCCTCTGGGAAGCGCCGGCTGGAGAACCG
>JBFFHG010000061.1:0-9657 GCA_041557055.1 Desulfosarcinaceae bacterium | reverse complement strand
TTAAAAAAAACACGGGGCTCTCTCCCAGGGAGTACCGCAATCGGTTCACACGGCTGCTGAAGCCTGTTCCATTAAATTAACATAATTTCCCGATAGATCAGCCGAGTCTTGATAGTCGTAGGTTGATAAACGAATGTATATAAATGGGCCCATCCAATTTATCTGTGCAAGAAGCCTCCAGGCCGGCAAGAGAACAAAACATATATAATCGGCTTGAGCTTGCCTGATTTTGGGGTTGAATGTCGTTGCGTTTTTAACTAATATATCTCCGTTTTTTAAACCATAATCGCGAATCCATTTCATGCGGCCCCGCATAGCGGGGTGTTTTGATTCAAACTGATATGCATCGGCAGCGTTAATTAATCTGATAAAGGGGAGCGATATGAAAGTTTTGGTCAGCGACAATCTCGGAGATGCCGGGATTCAAATGTTTCAGGAAGCTGAGGATATCGAGGTTGATGTTAAAACCGGCCTCGCTCCGGAGGCGCTTAAGGAGATCATCGGCCAATATGACGGGTTGGTTATCCGCAGCGCCACAAAGGTGACGGAAGATCTGCTCAATGCAGCCGCGAATCTTAAAGTGGTGGGCCGGGCCGGTATCGGTTTGGATAACGTGGATATTGCCGCAGCCACCAAGCGCGGTGTGGTGGTCATGAACACGCCCACGGGAAACGTGGTGACCACGGCCGAACATGCCATTGCCATGATGATGGCTCTGACGCGCAACATCCCGACCGGCACCTCATCCCTGAAGGATGGGCGTTGGGAAAAAAAGAAGCTGCAGGGGCGTGAGCTTTTTGGAAAGACCCTGGGGGTGATCGGATATGGTAAGATCGGCTCCATCTCAGCGGATCGGGGGCGCGGGTTGCGTATGCGCGTCATCGTTTACGACCCTTTTGTCACCCCTGAAAAGATTCAGAACGATGGATTTGAAGCCGTGCCCCTGGAGCAACTTTATCAGCAGGCCGACTATATCACCATCCACGTCCCGAAAATGAAAGCGACCCAGGGGTTGGTCAATAAAGAGGCTTTTGACCGGATGAAAGAAGGGGTGATGCTGATTAACTGCGCCCGCGGCGGCATTGTCAATGAGGCCGATCTTTACGACGCCATTGTTTCCGGCAAGGTTGGCGGTGCGGCCCTGGATGTTTTCGAGATCGAACCGCCGGCTGCGGACAATCCGCTTTTGGGATTGGATCAGGTGATTTGCACCCCGCATCTGGGCGCTTCCACCAAAGAGGCCCAAACCAATGTGGCTGTGATGGTGGCGGATCAGATCATCAAATATTTGACCACCGGTACTATTATCAACGCGGTGAATGTTCCCTCGGTAACGGGCGAGATACTTGAGAAGGTTGGACCCTATATCAGACTGGCGGAGATGATCGGCACCTTGCAGGCCCAACTCATCAGCGGCGCCCCTAAAGGGGTGGCTGTTGAATATTATGGCGATTTCAAGGGGGTGGATTTGTCGCCGGTCACAACGGCGCTGCTCAAGGGGCTGTTGGCCCCAATGGTTCAGGATGTGGTCAATTTTGTCAATGCCCATGTCGTGGCCAATGAGCGTGGCATTACGGTGAGTGAAACAACCGTTCCCGGTCATGAAGAGTACACCTATCTGGTAGCGGTCAAAGTGGTGACCACCGAAGGCGAGAGCCTGGTGGCCGGAACCGTTTTCGGCAAACAGGATTTGCGGATCGTCAGGATCAACACTTTCCGCCTGGAAATGATTCCGTTAGGCCATATGGCACTGATTTATAACCTGGATATTCCCGGCTCCATCGGTGAGATCGGCACCGCTCTGGGTAAGCACGGCATCAACATCGGGCGCATGCAGGTGGGGCAGGAGGAGGGCGGGGAGCGAAACATCATTTTTCTATGCACCGATACGCCCATTTCCTCGGATGTGGTTGAAGAACTGCGCAACTTGAAAACCGTTAAGACCGTAACGCCGTTAGAGTTTTAGGTTCATCGCGCCGCAGCGGTCCGGTTCTTGAGTGCCGGGCCGACCGGCCTGTTCATAATTTTACGGGGAGACAGGAGCGCATATGACTGAAGATAAAAAAGAAGAGAATAGGGACCAAGGGGACGACGGCCAAAAGCGCAATTATTCATTGCCTAAAATTGACTTTTCCACCTTTGTGCTTTCAATCAATTCATCCGCCCTGGTTCAGCTTGGTTTGATCGAGGATCCGGGAGGCGGTCAAAAAACGAAGAACCTTCCCCTGGCAAAGCAGACCATCGATATCCTGGCGATGCTCGAAGAAAAGACCCGCGGCAATTTGACCGGAGATGAAGAGAATATTCTGAAGAATCTTCTTTACGAGCTGCGTCTGCTCTACGTCAAGGAAAAGGGGTAGGGGCCGTTTCAGTCTGAAATTCCGTTACCCGCATGCGACCGTTCCTGCAGGGCCGTCGCAATGCTGCGCCATCGCCAAAAACAAGAAGCGTGCGGGTTCTGAAAACTGTCGGATCTGTTTGATGTTTTTTTCAAGCCGTTGGTGGTGAAAACGTGCCTTTGCAATTTCCCTTATATTTGGTTTCCCGGGCGGCCGTTTGTCATGAGCCAAGAGTTTTTCGTCGATAGCATGGAGATCATCGCGCCGGCCAAGATCAATCTTTTCCTGCAGGTTCTCGGACGGCGGGAGGACGGTTACCATGACCTGCGCACCCTGATGTGTTGTGTGGGGCTGCACGATACGCTTGCGCTCCAACTGGGTGCGGACCGCAACAAGATCGTCTGCTCGGTTCCGGGTCTTCCATGTGATGAGACAAATCTGGCCCTGAAGGCGGCCTTGCTGTTTAATGGCGCCCTGGGAGCCGAGACATCCGTTGTTCCGCGTAATTTATCCATTGAGCTGACCAAGCGTATTCCGGTGGGGGCCGGTTTGGGAGGGGGCAGCAGTGATGCGGCTGCTGTGCTGCGCGGCCTGAACCGGTATTATGGCGCTCCGTTTGGCCATGGGAAATTGCATGAACTGGCGCTCTGCCTGGGGGCTGATGTGCCCTTTTTCATCGACCGCAAACCGGCTGTCGCCACAGGGGTGGGAGAGTGTTTGGAATTCTACGCCCAATTGCCGCCATGGAGCGTCGTTATTGTCTATCCCGGTTTCGGCATATCAACAGCGCAGGTCTTCAAAAACCTTAATTTGGGATTGACAAAATGTGAAAAACAACTTAGGTATTTCCCCTTTAAATACGGAAATTTTGATATTGCCCGCCATCTTTGCAATGACTTGGAGCCGGTGGCGGCTCGTCGGTTTCCGATTATTGATGTAATAAAAAAAGAGTTGCTGATTCAGGGGGCTTCAGGTTCTCTGATGACAGGCAGTGGTTCAGCGGTATTCGGGTTGTTTACCGACCCTGAAGCAGCCCGGCGGGCGGGTGATATTTTGTCGGGGAATGCGGATTGGCAGGTTTACGTTACTGAACTGCGGTTTTAAATCGAGAGAGCACGGCTTTTAGCAGTTGAAAATGATGTTTTTTTGCTGGGGCGTCGTCAAGTGGTAAGACACAGGATTTTGGTTCCTGCATTCGGAGGTTCGAGTCCTCCCGCCCCAGCCACTTTAATTTAAAATATTACGGGGGGTTAGACACAAGCTGTGGCCCGAACACTCAACGACTTCTGGATTTTCTCAGGCAACTCCAATCCTGAACTGGCTCAAAAAATCTGCGACAGCCTCAAAATGCCTTTGGGTGGGGCCAAGCTATCGACCTTCAGTGACGGCGAAATCCAGATTGAAATTAACGATAACGTCCGCATGAAGGACGTTTTCATCATTCAATCCACCTGCCGGCCTGTCAATGAAAATCTGATGGAACTGCTTTTGATGATCGATGCCATGAAACGGGCGTCCGCCCGCCGCATTACCGCCGTTATCCCCTATTACGGTTATGCGCGTCAGGATAAAAAAGTGGCCCCCAGAGTTCCCATCAGCGCAAAAATGGTGGCTGACATGGTTACCCTGGCCGGGGCGACCCGTATCATTACCATGGACCTGCACGCCGGTCAGATTCAGGGTTTTTTCAACATTCCGGTGGACAATTTGTTTGCCGCTCCTGTTTTGCTTGAGTATATGCGCCGCAATTTCAGAGACAATCTCGTGGTCGTTTCACCGGACGCCGGCGGCGTTGAACGCGCCCGGGCCTTTGCCAAGCGCATGGAAGCCGGTCTGGCCATTGTGGACAAACGCCGTTCGGCGCCCAACGAAGCCAAGGCCATGGCCGTGATCGGTGACGTTAAAGGCAGAACCGCCATCATTATGGACGATATGGTGGATACGGCCGGCACCCTGACGGAAGCCGCGGGCGTGCTGATCGATAATGGCGCACAAGAGGTTTATGCCTGTTGCGCCCATCCGGTTCTTTCCGGTCCGGCCCTGGACCGTATTGAACGTTCCGCGCTGAAAAGTTTACTGGTCACCGATACCATACCGCTCCTGCCTGAAGCTGAAGCATCTGAAAAAATCAAAGTGTTGTCCATTTCCAAAATGGTGGGAGAGGCAATTATCAGAAGCTATCGGGGCGATTCGGTGACATCATTGTTTGTATAATATAAGGAGGAAATTTTCTTGAATAACATCGAGCTACAAGCTGTAACCCGAACCACTTCCGGTAACGGCCCGGCCCGGGTATTGCGGCGTGAAGGACGAGTACCCGCAATATTGTACGGACCGGCGATCCAACCCCGCATGCTTTCAATCGGGAACCACGAAATGGAATCCATTATCAAGGAAGGCAATGTGGGGCGTTCCATTTTCAATCTGGTCATCGATGGCGGCAAAGAGTCCAAAGCTGCAATGATCAAAGAGCTTCAAACCGATCCCGTTAACCGCAGTCTTATTCACATCGATTTTTACGAGGTGGACATGGCCCGCAAGGTTCGCGTCAACGTGCCCGTGGTCACCACCGGCAAAGCGATCGGTGTGGAGCTCGGCGGGATGCTTCAGATCATTCGCCGCGAATTGGAAGTGCTTTGTCTGCCAAATGCCATCCCTCAAAATATCACTATTGATATCAGTGAATTGGATGTTGGTCACTCCGTACACGTGGAGGATGTCCCGGTGGGCGCTGAAGTGGAAATTCCCCATGATGTCAATTTCACCGTGCTGACCATTCTCAGTCAGAAGAAAGCTGAAGGTGAGGAGGCCGAAGAGGGGGATGAGGCGGACGTTGCCGAAGATGTGGAAGCTGCTGAGGGCGATTAGCCCTTTCTATTGTTACCTATCGGCCTTAGACAATCAAAATGACGGAGCAACGGGTCTACCTGGTGTCCGGATTGGGGAATCCGGGACCGGAATATGCAAGAACGCGGCATAACGCCGGCTTTATGGTCATCGACACCTTGGCTTCAACCCACAAAATCGCGGTCGAACGCAGTAAATTCAACGTTATTTTCGGCCGCGGCCGTATTCAGGGGGTGGAGGTCCTGCTGGCCAAACCCCAGGCCTACATGAACCGCAGCGGCCCCCCCTTACGCCAGTTGGCCGACTATTTCAGGATTCAACGCGAGGCGGTCGTCATTATTCATGATGATATCGACCTGGCCTATGAAAGATTAAAAATCAAAGAGAAAGGGGGGGATGGCGGACACAAAGGAATAAAATCGTTGATCGAAGCCTTTGGTGGGGACCAATTCGTTCGATTACGCGTGGGAGTCGGGCGATCTGAAGCCGGTGGTGGTGTCGTTGATCATGTGCTGGGAAAATTCGGGTCGGACGAGCAGGCATCACTGGAAAATTTCCTCCAAACGGCCGCAGCAGCGATCGAAACGATTTTATGCAAAGGGACAAAGGAAGGGATGAATCGATATAATCAAAGCCCGCGCTAACTTTAAATGGAGGAAAGAATGGACGTTGTAATGAACAATATCCCGTTGATTTGTACCCTCGTCGGCTTGGTCGGCGTTGCGTACTCCATCATTATCGCCGGCGTTGTCAAAGCCGCACCGGCCGGTAACGAAAGAATGAATGAAATTGCCGCTGCAATCAAGGAGGGCGCAATCGCCTATCTGAGCCGTCAGCTTAAAAGCGTAACCGTTGCCGGTACGGTGATCTTCGCCATCATCCTGATCGGATTCGGCCTCAAGGATGGTTGGGACGCCGGTTTCAGAAACGCGCTGGGCTTCCTGCTGGGCGCCGCCGCCTCTTATGCCGCCGGTTACATCGGCATGCGCGTATCGGTTATCGCCAACGTGCGCACCGCCGAGGCCGCCAAAAAAGGTCTGGCCGCCGGTCTCTCCCTGGCCTTCAAAGGCGGTTCGGTAACCGGTATGATCGTTGCCGGTCTGGCCCTGACCGTCGTGGCCGGTTTCTACACCGCGACCCATGATGTCGTGGCTCTGGTCGCCCTGGGTTTCGGCGGCTCCCTGATCTCCATTTTCGCTCGTCTGGGCGGCGGTATTTTCACCAAGGGCGCCGACGTCGGTGCCGACCTGGTGGGTAAGGTCGAAGCCGGCATCCCCGAGGACGACCCCCGCAACCCCGCCGTTATCGCCGACAACGTGGGCGACAACGTGGGTGACTGCGCCGGTATGGCTGCTGATCTGTTCGAAACCTATGCCGTGACGGCCGTGGCCTGTATGCTCATCGGCCATCTGATGTTCGAAGACATTGCCATCGCCACCGAGTTTCCGCTGGTGCTGGGCGCCATCTCCATCATCGCCTCCATCATCGGCGCTTTCTTCGTCCGTTTGGGCAGCAGCGGCTACATCATGGGCGCGCTCTACAAGGGCATGTTCGGCTCCGCCATCATCGCCTCCATTGGCTTTTACTTTGCCTGCACCAAAATGCTGCCCACTCTGACCGTGGGCGACACCAGCATCGGTCCCATGGCTCTGTTCTATTCATCCCTGGTGGGCATCGTGCTGACCGTTGTCATCGTCATCATCACTGAATACTACACCGGTATCCGTCAGCCGGTGATCAGCGTGGCCCAAGCCTCCACCACCGGTCACGGCACCAACATTATCGCCGGTCTGGCCGTATCCATGCAGGCCACCGCCCTGCCGGTCATCTCCATTTGTATCGGTATTTTCATCGCCTTCAACATGGCCGGTCTTTACGGTATCGCCACCGCCGCCATGGCCATGCTCTCCATGACCGGTATGGTTATCGCCATCGATGCCTACGGCCCCATTACCGATAACGCCGGCGGTATTGCCGAAATGGCTGAAATGGATGAGAGTGTCCGCGCCGTCACCGATCCGCTGGATGCTGTCGGCAACACCACAAAAGCCGTTACCAAGGGTTACGCCATCGGTTCCGCCGGTCTGGCCGCCCTGGTGCTGTTTAACTGCTACCTGTTCGAGTTTCAGATTCAGGGCGGCAAAGAGATCATCCGCTTCGATCTGGCCGATCCCAACGTGGTCATCGGCCTGTTCCTCGGCGGCCTGCTGCCCTACCTGTTTGCCTCCATCGCCATGAGCGCCGTCGGTAAAGCCGGTGGGGCCGTTGTTGACGAGGTTCGCCGTCAGTTCCGCGAGATCCCGGGCATCATGGAAGGCAAAGCCAAACCGGATTACGCCGCTTGCGTGGATATCGTCACCAAGTTTGCTCTGGGCGAAATGATAGTTCCGGCTCTGTTGCCGGTCATCGCTCCCATCGTTGTCGGTTTTCTGCTGGGCAAAGTGGCTCTGGGCGGATTGCTGGTGGGCTCCATTGTCACCGGACTGTTTGTCGCCATCTCCATGACCACCGGCGGCGCTGCCTGGGATAACGCCAAAAAATACATTGAAGACGGTCACCTGGGCGGAAAGGGTTCCGACGCCCATAAAGCCGCCGTTACCGGCGACACCGTCGGCGACCCATACAAGGATACCGCCGGCCCGGCCGTTAACCCCATGATCAAGATTCTCAATGTGGTGGCGTTGCTTATGGTTCCGTTCTTGATCTAATTCGAAGAAAAACCTCTCTCAGAGGTTGTGTTATAAGGATCGGCTCCCTTGGGGGGCCGATCCTTTTTTGTTGCAAGTTAATGGTGAAGGTGTTATATTTTGAATCTATTTAAACATATACGGGCTCTTGCCCAAGTTTGGCATTATCATGGCGAATAATAATCCGGTTGAAGAAAAAGCGGGATCCAAAAGACCCAAGCCCAAAAAATTTCAAGTCGGGGATCTCGCAGTCTATCCGGCTCATGGCGTCGGAAGAATCGAAGCCATTGAGACCCGGGTGGTTAACGGCGAAAAACACGACTTTTACATCATGAAGATCGTAGAGAACGGCATGGTCATCATGATTCCCACATGGAACGTCGAATCGGTTGGTCTTAGGGATGTTGTCGGCAAAAAAGAGATCCCTAAAATCATGGATGTCATGAAGTCCAAACGCGAATTGGCCATTGATAATCAGACCTGGAACCGACGTTACCGGGAGTACATGGATAAAATTAAGACCGGTTCACTTTACGAAGTGGCCGAAGTGTTTCGCGATCTCTCTTTGCTTAAACTCACCAAGGATCTATCCTTTGGTGAACGAAAACTCTATGATACAGCGTATAACCTATTGATAAAAGAGCTTTCCATGGCCAATAGCGAAGACGAAAAAATCGTGGCCAAGGAGATCGAAGCGCTGTTTGCTCCGGAAACAGAGTAGAATTCCCTATCTAGTGCCCATCCATAAATGGCCAATTTGCCCGATATCCGTGTTGCGGTAAAATTTTTCCCACGCCTTGATCTCGACCAAATTTGCCTGTTTCTGGATGGGCACTATCTAAAAGCCAGATGAGTACCAGCGACGTATTCAGCTATGACGTTGACCCCCGCGAGGCCGGACAGCGTTTGGACGCCTATTTGGCCGCCCTGTTACCTGAATGTTCCCGTTCCCGGGCTGCTTCACTCATACGGCGGGGGTTCATCCGGGTGGATGGCGAGCAATGCAAGCCCAGCCATAAAGTCAAATCCCGGGAACAAATCGTTGCCCGCATCCCTGTGCCCGAGCCTGTCGGACTGCTGGCCGAGCCTCTGCCGCTTGAAATCATTTATGAGGATCGGGCTCTGATCGTGATCAACAAACAGGCCGGCATGGTGGTTCATCCCGGCGCCGGACACAGCACCGGCACCCTGGTGCACGGTATCTTGTATCATTGTCCCGATCTGGAGGGTATCGGTGATGAAAAGCGCCCCGGAATCGTGCACCGACTGGACAAGGAGACATCCGGGCTTCTGGTGGTGGCTAAAAACGCACCCACCCACGCTAATTTGTCCAGACAGTTCAAGGCCCGCACCATTCAAAAGCAATACCTGGCCCTGATTCATGGATCTCCCCCAGGCCAGAGCGGTAAGATCGATTTGCCGGTGGGCCGCCATCCAGTGGAGCGCAAAAAGATGTCCACCCAAGGGGGCAGAGGCAGGGACGCCCTGACATTCTGGAAGGTGCTGGAAAGGTTTTCAGGCGCATCATTGCTGGAAATTGACCTGAAAACCGGCCGCACCCACCAGATTCGCGTTCATTGCCAGGCCATGGGATATCCCATTGTGGGGGATCAGCTCTATGGCCGGGGAGGGATATTGAAAGGATTGGCCGCCGGCAATCCTGCATTGTATCAAGTGCTGAAAAAGGCCCGGCGCCAGATGCTGCATGCTTTCCGTCTCAGTTTCAACCATCCGGCCAGCGGGCAACCCCTCGATTTTCAGGCACCTTTACCTGAGGATATGTC
>JBFFHG010000060.1:0-9700 GCA_041557055.1 Desulfosarcinaceae bacterium | reverse complement strand
TTGGTAAAAAAGGTTAAAGATCAGTCCATGGCCGAGTTGAAACCAGAGAAAGTGAAAGAAGATCGGCAAATCAGGGAAACCGTTCAGGCGGCCGACACCATCGCATCTGATTCGGCTCTCAAGCGTCTCGGCGATTTGAAATGCGCCATTGACAAGGAACTTTCCGATTTGGCGGCCAGGCTTGGAGAGGAAACGGACCGCTACAACCGGCAAAAAGCTGCAATCGAAATGAAGGACCGGGAGTTACAGGAAATATTTGAGATTGAGCGAAACGCATACACACTGGCGGCCCTGCTGGAATCTCAAAAGCACAAAAAACTGGATTTCGAAGAAAATATGGCTGCGCGTACCCGGCAGCTTGAAGAGGATATCCGCAAGACGCGCGCCCAATGGGAGCGTGAAAAACAGCAATACCTGGAATCTTTGAAAGAACAAAAGCGGGAAGAGGAAAAGAGCCGTAAGCGCGAAAAAGAAGACTATGAATACAATTTCAACAGAGAACGGGCGCTTCAAAAAGCCAAGCTAAGCGATGAGCTGGAAGTCCTGGAAAAGGAGATTAAGAAAAAGCAGGCCGATTTTGATCAAACTGTGGCCGATACGGAGTCAGGGCTGCAGCAACGCGAAAAGACGGTGGCCGACCGTGAAAAGTTTATTGGCGATCTTGAGGCCAAAGTGGCCTCTTTTCCCAAAGAACTGGAAGCCCAAATCGCCCAGGCGGTTAAATCCGCGGTGAATGCCGTAAAATCCGAAAGTGAAAAGAACGAACAGTTGATCAAAAAAGGTTTTGAAGGGGATAAAAACGTTTTGCAGACGCGCATTGATGCCCTCGAGCGAACAGTGGCCATCCAGGAACGCCAAATCGAAGCTGTTTCCAAACAGCTTGAAAAGGCTTACGAAAAGGTTCAGGATATCGCTGTCCAGGCTGTCTCCCATTCCCAAACCGTTGCTTCAGGCAACCAGAGAAAGATACAGGCTGCTGAATCGGAGAACACCTAACCCCCAACATGCATAAGCAGCATGGAGATACCATCGAAAGCCTGTTTTTAAACCACTTCCAACGTTGCCAAAGCCGGAGGACGCCAGAGCCAAGGCGGCATGGGTGAAGTCATCGTGCTCTATTGTGAACCCGCGGCAACACCGGATCTGGTGTGCTCCGGCTTTGGCGAAGGGGAAAAGTTGGGGGTTTCTTTGTTTCAGGCCTTTTCGTCTTCCAAGCCAAGATCGTGCAAAAAGCGCCGGCCTTGTGTTTCGCCGTGTTGCATCAGTTCGTTGATGAACCGGCTGCTGCGGTCCAGTTTGGTGGCGTAATCCAGTTTTTCCTGGAGTTCGGGCGACATTTCAATCATGCGCAGCCTCACGGGTCGGTATCGGGTTTGATACTCCGGGGTGAAGGCCCCCTGTGCCAAAAATCGATTGATCAGTTCTATCTTTTGGATGTCCTGAAGAAGGGAGTGGTTGCCGATCATTTCATTGCGGCGGTCGGAGATATCGCCGGGCGACATGGGCACATTTTTGCGGGTTTGCGGGTTGATGCGAATGATCCATAACTCATCCGGCAAGTTGTCCCTGCCCACCAAGGCTTCGTCCAAAAGTTCATCGGTGGGCGGGTTGTCCGAAAACAGGCCGTCCCAATAGGCGTTGTCGCCGATATGCACAGCCGGAAAGAGCGTGGGCACCGCAGCAGAGGCCAAAAGCGCTTCGACCTGGATTTCACCTTTACGGGAACAGAACTTTTTGAATTCGCCCTTGAGCACCTCTGCAGCACCGAGGAGCAACGCCGGTCCGGCGGTCCGGTCCCAGGCTGCGATCTCGTCAAAATCAATGTGCGTTTCCAGCAATTTCTTGAAATCGAAAAAATTCTGGTGCGGGAGCAACGCGGTAAGCGCAGGCCATACGGTTCTGGCGTAAGGGGTGTCCGGGGAGGTCGCCAGGTGGGGCAGCAGGCCTCCCTCCATGAGTTGGAGCGAGCCCACCAGAAAAGCGTTGAAAAGATCCTCGTGCAGGTATTGGGTTGAGTTGTCCTGCCAGAAGGCTGCCAGACGTTTCGCGATTGGTGTTCTATCGCCTTTGACGGCCTTGATCAGGGAATACCATGCCAGGGTGGCGCATATGGCGCCTCCGGATGTGCCGCTGAAACCGACAATGTGTTTTTTGTGATGGATTTTGTTTTCCAGAAGCGCCATGAGCACGCCGGCGGTAAAAGCCGTTTGGCTGCCGCCGCCCTGGCAGGCAATGGCAATTTTGTTTTGATTCATGGGATGCCTCCATTTAAATCCTGCGTCTTGGCGCAACGGCGCAGGGCGGTTCGAACAGGCTCAGGGTGCAAAGAGACGGGGCAGGTCCGATGATTGGCTGTAAACGTGCCGGGTCGTGGAAATTGAACGGAATGTGCCATCAGTTAACAAGAACATCACGAAAATGTCAACGGTCTAATGAAGCGGAAATGCGGTCATATATGATCAATGGTCATATGCGACCATTGACATTGACCGTATCGGAAAGTTTCACCTATATCTTTTCAATTAAATTCTTCAATTAAACCAGTCTAATGTGTTTGAAAAGCCAAACACACGAATTCCGGCATGATCTTTGAGTATGATGAAAGTGAATATCAGGGAGATGCCCTTTCTGTTCACTGTTCATAAGGGAACCAGTTTGCCTCAACATCATACAAAGGATGAATCATGAGAAACTTTCTCAACGTGGTGCAAACCGGCAACGACAGTTGCTCGATGAAAGAAATGGTTGAAATCATTGCCCGTGCGCTGGTGGATCAACCGGATGAGGTCTCCGTTTCAGAAATCAGCAGCGCACATTCGCTAATTGTTGAACTTAAAGTGGCCAAGGCAGACTTGGGCAAGATAATCGGCAAGCAAGGGCGGACGGCCGGCGCAATAAGGACGATTGTCAATGCTGTTTCGGCCAAGACAAGAAAGCACACAGTGCTCGAAATCATAGAATAAACCTGAAGATCGGCCTTGCCGGAAGGTGACTGCAATGATCCTAGTCCGAATAACAATGAATGTGCTGCCCGAAAAGCAGAAAGAGGTTGTGCAAACGCTTCTTTCGATGACGGGCCCCATGCAAGGGGAGATGGGCTGCCTCAGCTATTCGCTCTTATGCGATATGAGAGACAAAAATTTTCTTTGCGTGGTCGAGGAGTGGGAAAACCGCGGCAAATTGGACCATTATTTAAAATCCGATATGTTCGGTGTTTTGCTTGGGACAAAAAGTCTTTTGAGCCAACCGCATGGTATCCATATCTACACTGTCCAACAAGCCGAGGGGATGAACGCCGTTCGTGCTGCGCGTGGCAAAAGATAAACGGAATGCCACAAGACATACAATAAAAACAGGGGCCTGCTTAAGGATGTCAAAAAAATACACTGGTCCGGGTTGCCGGTTATGGGCGGCTTCATCGTTGGCTTCGATAGCGATACGCCCTTGATTTTAAAATTTGTGAATTATGCATTCTGTAAAAGACGAAATTTCGAAGAAGGATGGAGATATGGGACCCCGCGAGACACTTAAGAATGAAAGTGATATCAAACAAGCTTTTTGTCCCGTTGATGACGCTTTGAGCGCATCCGAGGCACGCTACCGCCGGTTGTTTGAAGCTGCCCAGGATGGTATTTTGATTATCGATGCCGATACCGGACGCATAACCGACGTAAATCCTTTTCTGGTGGACATGTTGGGCTATGTTTACAAGGATTTTATCGGCAAGGAGCTTTGGCGCTTCGGCCCTTTCAAGGATATCCGGGCGAACAAGTCGGTTTTTCAGGATTTAATTCGTAACGGCTACATTCGCTACGAGCATTTACCATTGGAAACAAGGGATGGACGGCGCATTGAAGTCGAGTTTATCAGCAATGTCTACCAGGTCGGCCAAAAGCGAACAATCCAGTGCAATATCCGCGATAATTCCCAGCGAAAACAAATGGAAAAAACCAATCTCTTATTTGAAACCCAGCTCAAACAGGCTCAAAAAATGGCCGCCATCGCCACATTGGCCGGTGGGATTGCCCATCAATTCAACAATGCTCTCACCGTAATCGCAGGAGGGTTGAGCATGCTTGAGGAGGATGTACAATTTAAAGAAACGGATAGTTATATTCAGGGCATGAAAAAATCAGCGGATCAAATGTGCCGGATGATCCGGGAACTTTTGGCTTACGCCAGGGGCGGAAAATATAAAGTTGAAACGATGTCGCTGCGCGATTTGGTAAGAGACAGCCTGCCTTCGATCAAATCCGTCGTGAAGCCGTCCATTGTTATGGAAATCGACTTGCCTGCCGATCTGCCGCAAATACGCACCGACAAGGATCAGACGCAAATGGCTCTGCTTGCCATCCTGGCCAATGCATCAGAGGCCATCGAGACACAGGGGCTCATTCGGATCATTTGCCGCAAGGAGGTGATGACTGATGAAAAAGTAAACGCCTTTGCCGGATTGGTGCCCGGCATCTATGTCAGTTTAACCGTCAGGGATAACGGCAAGGGAATGGATGAAGAAACGCGAAGCCGGGTGTTTGAACCTTTTTTCACAACCCATTTGCCAGGACGCGGTCTTGGTATGGCTGCGGTTTACGGTATGGTTAAAAATCACGACGGTTGGATTTCAATTGAATCACAAGTAAATCAAGGAACAACGGTGAGCGTCTATTTGCCTGCAGTTGGTTTGATGGAGGAAACGACAATGCTTTCGCAATCACCGATGCAAAAAGCCCAACAGGGCTCAACTTATTGACCGATGATGTCTTTGTGAAAAAGCGCCATCTTTAGATGCCCATTGGGTGGTATTGATTTGAGGCCACGGAAAATCAGCCGCCCCGGCGTTGATTAAACCGCCTATTAAAAGGAGCGTGTCACCATGACCAATGACCAGTTGAATAAGATATTATCCTACATACACGCATCAAAGGAGATGCTGAGGAAACTCAAGCTTGCCAATGGATTGAAAATAGGGCTCGTCGCGCTCGTGCTGCTTGTAATCGCCTACAACATGTTTTTCGTTTACGTACAGCCTGACGAGTACGGAATCAAGGTGGTGCGCATCGGCTTGAACCGTGGCGTTCAAAAAGAGATTTATCATGCCGGTCTCTCCTTTGTGCTGCCCTTTGGTTTGCAGCAAATGCACCGGCTTCCCAAAAATATCCAGGTATTGGAGTTGACCAATTTTCCCCAAACCGCGGCTGCTTCGGCGAGAAAAGACCGGGCCGCCCACATCCAGACTTCGGACGGTTTTTTCGTGGACGTGGATGTTTCCATGCTTTACCACATCAAAGATCCATATCTGGTTTTCACCACTATCGGCCCGGGAACCCTCTTTGAAGACAATGGTATTATTCCGAAAGCCGAGCCGGCCTTGAAAGAAACCCTGGGGAAGCTGACCACCGAAGAATTTTACAACAGTCCCATGAGGGTCAAAAAAGCGGAAGAGGCTAAGGATCAGCTAAACAAGGAATTAAATCTAAAAGGCATCGAAGTCGACCAAGTGTTGGTGCGTTATTTTAAATACAGCCCGGAAATCCAAAAAAACATAGAAGAAAAGAAACTCCAGGATCAGATGGTATTCACCAATCAGGCGGCCGCACGGGCGGCCAAGGAAGAGGCCCAATTGAAGAAAATCGTGCAGGAGGGAATGGTTATCGCCGCCGTTGAGATGGAAAAGGGCAAGGCCTATGTCACACGTAAAATCGCTGAAAAAGATCTTTATGTTCGCAAGATAAAAGCAGAGGCCGATCTGCTGGTGAAGATGGCCGAAGCGGAACGTGTGCGCCTGAAGAATGAGGCCCTCAAAGGGACCGGCTCCGAGCGTATGGTGGGATTAAAAATGGCCGATGCTTACAAGGGGCTGGATCTTATCATTCTGCCCAGCGACGGTGCCCATGGGGTCAACCCCTTGGATTTGAACAACACCCTTCGATTGTTCGACGTTCGCAAAGGAGGTGACAAATGAAGCGAATTTTAATTCTCGTCGCGTTGATGCTGACGCTGGCGGTTATGGTGGGCTGTATGCCGCATTCCACAGGAGAAACACAGGTGGGTGTCAGAACCCGCAAGTTGGCATTTTTCGGTTCAAAGGGTGTTGAGGACCAGGTTTACGCTCCCGGCGCCACCTATTTTTTTCTGCCTTATATCAACGATTGGAATGTGTTCGACACCAAGCTGCAAAATCTGGAGATGACGTATTCGCAGTTAAGGGGCGACCGTCGAACCCAGGATGATCTGGTGTTTAAAACCACCGACGGCAACGACATCAGTCTGGATGTCATCATCGCCTATCGTATCGATGCGAACAAGGCGCCCCATATTCTACAGTATGTGGCCCGCGACGACGCTGCTTTGCGGGATACCATTGTACGGACCGTCGCCCGCAGCAAACCGCGCGACATTTTCGGCGAGCTTAAGACAGAGGCTTTTTATGTGGCCGAAGCCCGCGAAACCCAGGCCAACAAGGCCAAGGAAGCCCTTCAAACCATTCTGGGGCCTATGGGCGTGATCGTAGAAAAGGTGCTGACCAATGACTATCGTTTCAACCCTGAATATACCAGGGCCATCGAGGATAAAAAAGTGGCCGATCAGCAGGTAGAGAAAAACAAATCTGCGCAACACGCCGCCTTGGAAGAATACAAGCGCAAGCTGGAAGAAGCCAAGGGCGAGGTAAACAAGATGGTGGCTGATGCCGACGGTCAATACCTTAAAGATAAAATCGAAGCCGATGTTTACCAGGAGCAGCAGCAGCTTCTGGCCAAAGCCATTCAGGCTGAAGGCATTGCCGAAGCGACCGGTATCCAGGAAATGAATAATGCCCTGGCGGGGGCGGGCGGCGAAGCAATTGTGAAACTGAGAATCGCAGAGGCGCTTCAGGGAAAACGCATCATCTTGCTGCCGGTTTCAGAGGGCGGGATGAATTTAAAGACCACTGACATCAACCGGCTGATCGAAACATTAGGCGTTAAAACGCTCTCCCGGGGACAATAAGGACGGTAGACGGTAGTGCAGTGAATCGTCAACGGGGCAGGGAAGGGAGCCAGCATGTCAAAGAACTTGGAGTCCAAGAATATCGAGCAGTTACTGGTTGAGAAAGAAAATAAAGATTCAACAGGCAATCTGATGGATAAACTTCGTTCTTACTTCGGCGTTGGTGATCATCTGAAAAACAAGATTGGGTTGCCATCGAAGACGAGTTTCAGCATCTGGTATTTCCTGGCCGCAATGATTATTTTTTCTTATCTGCAGCAATATTATTTTTCTGCAAAAGTGGAGACGATCCCCTACAGCCAATTTAAACAATCCATCGCCGAAGGGATTGTGAGCAAATTGATCATCGGTCCTGAAAATATTATGGGAACACTGAAGGGATCGCCAGATCAGGAGTTTACCACCGTTCGCGTGAATGATCCTGGTCTGGCAAAGGAACTGGATGAACGTAATGTCAATTATTCCGGACGGTACGAAAATAGATTTCTGAGCAGTCTTCTCTCTTGGATTCTTCCACTTGGATTCTTTTTCCTGATCTGGCGATTCGCCATGAAAAAGATGAGGCCGGGGATGGGGGTCATGTCTTTCAGTAAGAGCAAGGCCAAGATTTTTGCGCAGAGCGATACCAATGTCTCATTCGCTGATGTGGCCGGCATTGATGAGGCTAAAGAAGAACTTCAGGAAGTGGTTGAGTTTCTGAGCACTCCGGAGAAATTTCAAAAATTGGGGGGCAGAATACCCAAAGGGGTGCTTCTGGTCGGCCCGCCGGGTACCGGCAAAACCCTCCTGGCCAGAGCTGTGGCCGGGGAGGCCAAAGTGCCTTTCTTCAGCATTAGCGGTTCCGAGTTTGTGGAGATGTTTGTCGGCGTCGGAGCTGCCCGCGTTCGCGATCTTTTTTCACAGGCTGCCGTTCAGGCCCCCTGCATTATTTTTATCGATGAATTGGATGCCTTGGGCAAAGCTCGGGGGATGAATGTGATGGGGGGGCATGACGAACGCGAGCAAACCCTTAACCAGCTCCTGGTGGAGATGGATGGGTTCGAAACGAATAAAGGGGTCATCATCATGGCCGCCACCAACCGGCCGGAGATTCTGGATCCGGCCTTGCTGCGTCCCGGCCGTTTAGACCGGCAGGTCCTGGTTGACCGGCCGGATATCAATGGACGGGAAGCCATCCTAAAAATTCACTCCAAGAATGTGGTGTTGGGTCCCGAAGTCGATCTGCGCAAAATCGCTGGCCGCACCCCGGGATTTGTGGGCGCAGACCTGGCTAACATCATCAATGAGGCCGCCTTGCTGGCGGCCCGCAATAATAAGGAAATGGTGGAACTGGCGGATTTCGATGAGGCTATTGACCGGGTGGTGGCGGGACTTCAGAAAAAAAGCCGGGTGATGAACGCTCAGGAGAAAGAAATTGTGGCCTTTCATGAGTCCGGACATGCGATTGTGGCCGAGTCTGTTGAGCATGCCGACCCGGTGCATAAAATTTCCATTATTCCCCGGGGGATTGCAGCGCTCGGATATACCCAGCAGCAACCCACGGAGGACCGCTATTTATTGACGCGCTCGGAGCTGATCGATCGCCTGGCCGTTCTTTTAGGCGGCCGGACAGCGGAGGAACTGGTATTCAATGAAATTTCCACCGGAGCCCAGAACGACCTCCAGCGAGCCTCGGACATTGCCCGGGCCATGGTCACGGAATACGGCATGAGCGACCGCCTGGGCCTGGTGAGCTACGAGCGCCCGCGCCAGGCGATGTTTCTCCCGGAAAGTTTTTCATCCGGTAAAAACTACAGTGAAGCCAAGGCCGGCCAGATTGATGAAGAGGTCACACGCTTTATCGAGGAAGCCCATCAACGCGTGCGTAAAATTCTTTCGGAGCGGCGAACGGTCCTCGATGATCTGGCCCGGCTCCTTTCCCATCAGGAAAGTGTGCAGGGAGAGGAGCTTAGAAAAATGTTGTCGGCAGCCACACCGGCAATCGCTGCCTGATCATCGATAAAAGTATCTATCAATAATGATACCACAGGAGGTAAAAATGGCTGATATCATGAAAGATGATGTTCGGACATATGTTAAAAAACTGATCTTAAAAGAATTCAGATCCAACAACTATGAAAGAAAAGTTCTTCCAGACAACCTCAAAACAATTGCGGGTGAACATCGCGACGGACAATGTCGCCCCTTATGCAATTATCCATTTATGGAAGAATAGCTTGAAATCTTGGAGAAATAGTGATGAACGCTAAACTCATATTTGGCATCATCCTGGCCGGCATGGCAGTCGCATTCATATTCCAGAATGCCGCGTCTGTAGATTTGACGTTTTTATTCTGGACGCTGTCGATGCCCAGAGAATTGTTGATGTTCCTGATTTTGTCACTTGGAATTATACTGTGCTGGTTGCTGCACGGCAGCTTCAGGAGAATAAAAACATTGTCCATGCAAAAAAAAGCACTGTAACCGACAAGACCCTCGTTGATACTTCCGGCAGGGAGTGCTTATTTTGCATTTAGGTCTAAAAAGGAGTGAGACAATGAGAAAGAAGCTGGTGCCCAAAAGGGTTTTATCTATATTATTAATGCTTTTAACACTAACAATATTTTCTTGTGCCCAAGATCCCAATAGCCCAATGGGCAACTGGGGCCATATGATGGGATTCGGTTATGGTGGAGAATATATGTGGTTTATCGTTCTCGTTTTGGTCAGCGTT
>JBFFHG010000059.1:0-9702 GCA_041557055.1 Desulfosarcinaceae bacterium | reverse complement strand
GGCGGCCAGTACCTCGTTGACCGAATACCCTTTGGACAGGTAGTAATTGATGTCTCTTTCCATAAATACCGTGCAACGGTCACTGGCCAGGGGAGAGCGCTGGTGTTCGGTGCGTGCGGAGATCCGGTCCAGGGGACAACCCAGCTTTTGAGCTTGCTCTTCGATAAAGCTGCCGGTGCCGGCCGCGCATACGGCATTCATCATCGAGAAGGTGACACGGCCGTTTTGCAGGGTGGTGAACTTTGAATCCTGGCCGCCGATTTCGATGATGGTGTCCACCGCCGGATTGAGGGCAACGGCCGCTTTGGCGTGAGCCGTAATTTCATCGATGATCAGATCGGCGCCAACGATGCGTCCGGCAAATTTGCGACCGGACCCGGTGGTGGCCGCGCCGCCGATTTCAACCCCGACCTTTTCTTTCGCCAGCAACCCGTCAATGGCGGCCAACAGGTTTTGAGTGGCGTGAACAGGCCTTCCGGCGGTCCGGGTGTAAAAACCGGCCACAACGGCACGCGCTTTGGTCATCAAGACGGCCTTGGTGCTGGTGGAGCCGATATCGATGCCCAGGTAGACGCCTTGTCCGGCCAGCGGTTCAAGTTCCTCGTAAAGATCCACTTCCACCGGATTTGAGGCGTTCCAATGCGCGTCGGTATAGGTGCGCTGGTTTGTGAACCTCGGAGCGTCGGAAAGCCGATACTCAATGGGGTCATGGCACAACTCTTTTTCAAAGGATTGAGGGATGATGATCGCCTTTGCAGAAAACGGTTGTGAACCCTCTTGTCGATCTTCTTCCCCCAAAAGACAAAGGGCAGCCCCGGCAGCTTCACAGGGATGCTGCGCCACGATAAGATCCAGGCCGATCAGGTTTCGAATATGGTCGGCCACCGCCGGATTGTTGGCCACCCCGCCGGTTAAAAGGACAGGTCCCAGGGGGGCCTGGCCGCTGAAAAGAACATCCACCACATTTTTGGCCAACCCGCGGCACAATCCATCACAGATCTCTTCCAGCAGATACCCTTCCTGTTGGGCATGCGCCAAGTCGGTTTTGGCAAAAACCGCGCAGCGTGAAGCGATTTTGGGAATGGCGCCGGTGTTGCCCCGGGCCAGCGCACTGAGTTCGGCCGTGTCTTTAAGTTTCAGACGCAGCGCCTGTTGGTCGAGAAAGCTGCCGGTGCCGGCCGCACAGCCGGTATTGGTGCGAAACGTGCGGTAATTGCCATGGCGGTCCAACTGGATCAAACCAAATTTTTCGGCGCCGATGATCAGAATGGATCGGGCCTGGGGATAAAAGTGTCGGGCCGCGGCCATTGCGGCGACCCGATTGTCGTAGCAATGGTTCGCCTTAACCGTCGGAGGGGTGGAGGCCGTGGCCGCGATTCCCGCAATACGGGACAAATCCAATTGGCTCAGTGCAAATTTCAAGGTTTCATCGGCATGGCCGTGATGGAAACAATAGATGGATTTGATCAATTGGCCGGCCGGATCGATCTCTGCCATGGCAAGCGCGGCAGAACCGATATCAACGCCTAAAATATTCGCAGGTGTTGCCATGGCCGGCCTTATTTAGAGCCCATCCCAAAATGGTCAATTTACCCCATATCTATGTTGTGCTCAAAATTTTATCCTCGCAATATCAACCAGATCCCTGCGGTAAAATTTTTCGCGCGCTTTGATCTCGACCCAATTTGCCTATTTGCGGATGGGCACGATTGAGCAGGCAGCGCGGAGGATAATCGTAAATTCGCGGTCAGGTGCGAAAAATCTGATGCAACGCACACTATAAGATTATGATAACAGCTTTGACAACTTATAGATAGAGGCGCTCTCCAAATCGGATTTCACGGACTGGCTATTTTTTTGTCTTCGTGAATGATATGCTCAATCATCCAGACAAGCATCAGCCGTTTTAAATTATTCCCAAGATCTTCGAGATTGGCGCTTTCAGTGACAACCTTGTTCATCCGCCCAATAATTTCCGAATGACATTGTTTTTGGTGTTCCAAACCCGGATAGTTGATTCGCTGCATATAGTTTTCCTCATTGCGGAAATGAATTATCACATAATCATTCAATGCCTTGAGGATTCCGTGAATATTTTCCTTGCTTTGTTTGTCATTGGAAAGTTTGATGGCTTTATTGGCCAATGCGATTAATTTCTTATGTTCGTCATCAATTTGAAAGTGGCCGATTTTATACGCCTCTTTCCAGGCAAGTTCCTTCATTTCCAGCCTCCCCGACAAATTTCCCCCGCATGGTTATAACTTTTGCCCACGGCATCTGTTATCTAACCCGAATTTTGCAAAACAGACCCGCTCCTCAAGTGCGCCATGGGCCAGGCCAATTCCCGGGATGGGTCCCCAAGGTGGTTTCTGCGCCACCGTTTTGAGCATCGGCATTTTATGAACTATCTTTAGGGTCCGCGCAAAAAGGATGGCAGGATCAGGATATGATAAGCAATGCCTTTTAAAAAAGGTGGGACCTATTCAATCTGATCTTTTTCAGAAGCTTTGTGAATGTCGATGATTTTGGTATTGCCGGCGTAATCGGTTGTTTCGTAGCGGGTGATGCCTTGCAGTTTGTCGGTTATATCGCGCATGCGTTCGATTTGGGTGAACAGTTTTTCAATAAAGACCCCGGCTTCATGGCCGGACAGCTTGACGGCCAACAGTTCGGTATAACCCGATAGGGCCTGCAGGGGCTGGTTGAATTCATGGCAGATGGCGCCGGCGGTTTCGAGCACCCCTTCCAGCTTCTCTTTTTGCATCCGATCCTGGGCTGCATGGTTTTTGTCGGTCAGATCCGACATGACGGCCACGCTGCCGCTGAATTCGCCCTGGCCATCCATGACCGGGGCCAGGCTGAAAAGAAAATCCCGGCGATGACTGTCCGCGCACCGCACCTGGGTCTCAAAGGTGTGAAACCCGGCCTTTTCAGCCATTCTGAGTTCTTCGCGCAGACAGGCGGCGGCCAGATCGGGTGGAATTTGATCGGATAGCTCCTGGGGGCGTTTTCCAATAATGCGGTCCCGGGTCAACCCCAAAATCTGTTTGGAAAACACATTGTTGCATCCCTGGAAAATCCCTTGGGCATCTTTGAAATAGATGGGGTTGGAGATGGTGTTGATCAAAGTGTCCATCAACTTGAGGTATCTGCGCAGTTTCTCTTCGGTTTTCTCTCTCCGGGATTCATTTTCGGCATGCCTTTCCTCCCGCTGGTGAATGGCTTCGTTGGCTTCAAGCAAGGCGTTCTCGAGCCGTCGGGTCTTCCGATTCAGGCAACGGTACTGATAAACACCCCATGCCCCCAAGCCCATACACAGAAACAGCAAGATCCAGCAGGATATGACCACGGATGAATTCTCCCTTGATAGGAGTTATGTTGCCTCGGCAATAAGCACTGCGCGAACCGGGGCCGGATAGCCTTCAACAGTCAGATGTTCATTTTCAGGGTCCAGAAAAACCGCCAGAGAGTCGGAATCGATCCACGGGGTTTTGCGCTGCTCCTCCAGCGTCGTCGCCGTGACATCCACGCAACGGATGCTTTTGAACCCGCAACGTTCCAGCCAACTCTGCAGGCATCTTACGGTCGGAATAAAATAGACATTGCGCATGCAGGCATAGCGATCCCGGGGAAACAGGGCCGTGTCGCTGTCGCCCGCAATGATCAGGGTCTCCAGTATCAATTGACCACCCGGCCGCAACATGCGTTTCAATTGGGCCAGGGTGTCCATGGGAGACCGGCGGTGATAAAGAATACCCATGCAAAACAGGGTGTCGAACCATTGGGCCATGCCGGACAGCGCCTCCAGTTTGAGCGGCAGGCAATGGACATTGGGCAAATCCAGAAAATACTGCAGGGCCCGGAATTGATAGTAGTAGGCGGCATAGGGTTCGATCCCCAGAACAAGCCTGGGGGCATGATCCGCCATTCTCAGGAGGTAGTAGCCGTTGCTGCACCCCACATCCAACACCCTGCGGCCCGCCAGGGGGGCGATGAAGGGCGCCGCCCGGCGCCATTTGAGGGCCGAGTCCCATTCGCTGTCAACCTGAATGCCGAACAGATCAAACGGCCCCTTGCGCCAGGGTTTCAGCCCCAGGAGGACCGCTTCGATTTGAGCCTGCTGGCCGGCGGACAAATCAGATCGCCGGCCGATGGTCACACGGTCCCGGCCGAGGGCGACAAGGGACGGTCTGACCTGCGGCAGTTGACCAAGCAGCCGGCGCAGTGTTTGCGCCCTGGCGTCCCGGCCCTGGAAAAAGGATTGGGTCGCTTTGTCGAGCAAAGCACCGTAAGGATCAAGGTCGATGTAAAACTGTCGCGAAAGGGCGGTCATTTAACGGCCATCAACGCTGCAAAGTTAAACCATTTGTGCCACACATCCACAGACTCAAAACCGGACCGGCGCAGCCGTTCCAGATGCGCTTCCAGGACCTCGGGAATCAAAATTCTTTCCAGGGCCTCGCGTTTTTGGCTGATCTCCAGTTCGGAGTAGCCGTTTTCCCGCTTAAAGGCATAATAGAACGTCTGCTGCAAATCCGCCATAAAAGAATCCCGATGGGTGATTTTTTCGCAAAAGAGCAAAACGCCGCCTGGTCTCAGCCCCTTATGGATTCGATCCATCACGGCATTGCGTTGCATGGGCGGGATGAACTGCAGGGTGAAGTTCATAACGACCACCGAGGCGTTTTCTATCTCGGTTTGGCAGATGTCCCGGCACTGCAGCGTAATCTGTTGCCCCCGGACCGGATTGCCCAGACGCTCTTTATAAGCTTGGAGCATGGGGGCGGCGTTGTCCACCGCCACCATTTGAAAAGGGCGGGCCCCCATTTCGCGACTCAGGCGCAGGCCCAGGTTGCCGTTTGAACACCCCAGATCATAGATCCGTGTTCCCGGTTGATAAAAGCGTTGGATCAGTTGCGCCTGCCGTGCGATGATTTCGGCGTAGAAAGGAATTGAGCGGTGGAGCATGTCGTCAAACACACGGGTCACCTGCTCGTTGAATTCAAAGGGCGGCACCGGTGAACGGGGCTTTTGGTAGAGACTGTCTTTGGCCATGAACGAATCGCTGCTTTCTAGTGCCCACCCGGAAACAGGCCAATTGGGTCGAGATCAAGGCCTGCGAAAAATTTTACCGCAGGCATATGGTTGATATTCCGAGGATAAAATTTTTCGCACAACACGGATATCGGGCAAATTGGCCATTTTATGGATGGGCACTTTCTATGAACTGAAGGTTTTTGATACAGTTTCCAATCCGGCTTCAAATGGGTGCTTCAGTTTGCATATGCGCTAAAAGTTGGAACTCTGTCAAGAGATGGCCGGGTCCGGCAACAGGGTAACCGCCGATGTTTTTTTTTATTGGCGGCTAGGCCGCTGTCTCCATGGCAGGAAAAAATCCGGAAGCCGAAATCAAAATATCATTTGAGACTTGCGCGTTCCGATATAACTTTATATGGTTATAAGAATAATTCCCTGTAATCCATAACAGATAGAAGCGATGCCAACAACCGCTGTTCGTTGGGTGATTGGGAAACAGTTGGGTGGCGGCGACCGTTGGCGGAGATTGCAATCGGATTGAAAATTGTGTCATCAAAATAAAACCGGGTATAATTATTGCATTTTGTATTTAACATTAATGTCGGGCTTTTGATGGCCGATAATGATCAAGACAGATCCCGAACACTTACAGTTTTTTGGCGTTATAAATAAAACAGTTTGAAATTATAACATATTTAATCCGTTCAAGCGCAAGCGCCCATGATTGCATACAAAACCAAAGGTGTCGGATATCTCCTGTTTTTTTTGGTATTGCTGACATTTTTCGTCATTTCTCCGGCGGTGGCAGACATCTATCTTTACATCGACGCCCAGGGGGTGATGCACTTTACAAACACCCCAACCTCGAGCAACTACAAGGTCTATATGCACGAACCCAGAAAACGCGCCAAGACCTTTAAAAATATCAAGAACTATGACGATGTGATTTCAGAAGCCGCCAAACGGCACGGCCTCTCCTCTTCCCTGATCAAAGCGTTGATCCATGCGGAGTCCTATTTCAATCCCCGGGCCGTCTCTAAAAAGGGGGCCATGGGGCTGATGCAGATCATGCCTGAAAACCTGCCGGGGCTCAACATCGATGATCCTTTCGATCCCTGGGAAAACATCATGGGCGGGGCCACGTACCTCAAATCCATGCTGGAACGATTCCGGGGAGATCTCACCCTGGCCCTGGCAGCCTATAACGCCGGCCCCACTGCGGTGGAAAGATACAATGACATCCCCCCCTATCCGGAAACCCGGAATTATGTTCAAAAAGTGATGAAGCTTTTCCGCCTGTATAAAAAGAGCTGATCAATCCTTCAGCCTGCAACAAGGGCGCCCTTTCTTTCAACAGCCGCGTCGCCCGGGTTGATCCATCAATGGTTTTAACCGGCTGTAATCATATTTCATACAAAAGGCGCCCAACACCTTGAGGCTCAAAAAACCTTGTCCTCATCCGGTAACTGGGGTAATTGTTATGGGCGCTGTTTTCTATGGAAAAGGCGACGTTCATTGACCATGGGCCATTGCCGCAGGGACAATCGGACCGGCGCTTGCGCCGCACCCCTGTTGAGTGCCCATCCAGAAATAGGCAAATTGGGTCGAGATCAAGGCCTGCGAAAAATTTTACCACAGGCATATGGTTGATATTTCGAGGATAAAATTTTTCGCACAACACGGATATCGGGCAAATTGGCCATTTATGGCTGGGCACTATTGAGCATGGCCGGAAATTTGACACTGACATGAAATCCAGACCCAACCGCTTGATATTACTTTTTATTGTTTTGGTTTCAGCCGCCGTTCTGACCGGCTGTTCGCCGCGCAAAATGGCGATCCGCGAGTTTACGGCCATGGTGCAAACCGGACTGCCGGCCATGGAGAATGAGGACGATCTGAGCTTGGTGGCCCAATCCATGCCGGCGCACATCAAATTGCTGGAAACCTTGCTGGTCAGCGACCCATCCAACCGGGACCTGCTGGTTCTGCTGGCCAGAATCTACGGCGGGTATGCCTTTGCCATATTGGAAACCGAATTTGAAGCCCGGCAGTTGGGTCAGGCACCGGTGGTGGCCGTTGGATATCCTTACGATACGCTTGAGGCCGTCACGGCGCGCTACTTTCAACGCGGCGCCGAATATGCCCTGCGGGCCCTTGAAATCGCTCATCCTCAAGCACGCCTGCAATTGGGTCGCCTTCAAGAGAGTGAAACCTTCATCAATTCCCTGGCCCCGGCCGATGTACCGGCGCTTTTCTGGTACGGATTCAATTTGGGCGGGTTTGTTCAGCACCGCCTGGATTCGGTGGAAGCCATGGCCAAGGCCCATCTGGTGGCAAAAACCATGCAGCGGGTCCTGGCGTTGGAACCGGCTTATTATCATGGTTGCGCCCATCTGGTGATGCTGACCTATTACGGCTCGCGGCCGCCCATGATGGGGGGCGACCGTGACGAAGCCCGCCGGCAATTCGAACAGCATCAAAAGTTATTGCCCGGCCCCATGGGGCTGCGCGATCTTTTCCTGACCCGTTACCTCCTGGTTCACGAACAGGCCAGGGCGGAATTGGTACGGCGCCTGTCCGCCATCGCCCGGAAGCCTGAAAAGACCGCCCCCATGGGCTTGCTGGAAAAAGTGGCGGCAGTGCGCGCTCAAATCTATCTGGGGGCTGTGGACCGTTTTTTTGACTAGAAAAAAAGCCCTCCCCCCTGGCCGCTCTCAAGGGGGAATCTGCGGCGCCAATGCGTAAAGCCAACAGTATGAGAAATTAGGACACAAACCATGCGTAAGCTTAGTTTATATGTTTTGTTCACAGGCACCTTGCTGCTCATGGGTGTTGCGGCCTGGGCCGGACCCGTGATCATTAAAACCGCCGTTGTAACCCCGGAGGGCAGTACCTGGGTCAAGGTGCTCAAGCAGATGGCGGCCGATGTCAAGACCCAGACCGGAGGGGCTGTGGACTTTACCATCTATGCCGGCGGGGTCAGCGGCGACGAGGCCGATGTGCTGCGCAAGATGCAGGTCAACCGCATCCATGCCGCCGGCTTCTCCGGTGTGGGGCTGGGCATTGTTCTGCCCGAGGTGCGGGTGCTGGAAGCCCCTCTGCTCTTCAGAAACGATGCTGAAATCGATACGGTCCGGGACCGGATCTTCGATTATTTTGCAGAGGCCTTTCTGAAAAAAGGCTATATCCTGCTTGGCTTCACCGAAGGGGGCCGGGTCTATCTCTTCTCCCGGCAAAACCTGGGCAGCCAGAACGGGTTCCGCTCGGCCAAGATGTGGGTCTGGAAAGGCGATCAGGTGGCCGAAACCCTGTTGCACAACTTCGGCGTGCGGACCACCCCATTGCACATTGCCGAAGTCAACACCGGCCTGGAGACGCACATGATCGACTCGTTCTACTCGCCCCCCCTGGCCGCCATTGCTTTCCAATGGCATACCCGGGTGCAGTACCTCCTCGATTATCCCCTGGCCGACGCAACGGCCGGTCTGTTGATGACCCGGCGCGCCTTTGAAGCCCTGACGGCCGGGCAACAAGCCATCCTGAAGCGCTCGGCCCGCAAGCATTGCCGCGAATTGGTGACGCTGACCCGCAATGAGAACCGCGATGCTTTGGCGGTATTGCAGCGCCAGGGGCTCATTTTTGTGCAGCCCACCGCAGACCAGTTGAAAAAATTTCAGGCAGATGCCCAAAAGACCTATGCCCAGAGCATTCCCGCACTCTACCCCCAAACCCTGTTTGACCGCATTCAAACCATCCTGAAAAAGGTCAGAGCCGCTGCCCCGGACAAGTAAGGGACCGGAATGACGATGCCCAAATGGATTGATCGGATTGTGAAGATAGACAACGCGCTGGAGAGGGTCGAGCGACTCCTGGCCGTCAGCCTCTTTACGCTTCTGATCGGTTTGATCTGCATCAATGTTTTTACCCGTAACATCCTGCATCTGGCGTCCCATCGGCTGTTTGAGTCAGCCCCCACGGTGGTGCTGTGGCTGGCCCTGGTGGGCGCCGCCCTGGCCCTGAAGCAGCAGCGGCATATTAAAATCGAACTGCTGCTGCGCTTTCTACCCCCGGCCGGCCGCCGGATGGCCGCCGGCCTGACCAGCCTCTTCGCCATGGGCGTGTGCGCCGTTCTGGCCCATGCCGGCATCCTCTTTGTCCAAAACGAAATCACACTCTTCGGCGCCCGGGGATGGTCGGCCGGTTGCTATGCCCTCTTTTTCACCCTGGCCCTCTTTCGCTTCTCGCTCCGCCTGCTGAAAGCAGCAGGCGAGCCGCAAAGGCCGCCGTCATGACCCTGCTGGTGCTTGCAATCATCGTGATCCTGCTGCTGACCCTGCTGGAAACGCCCCTGTTTGTCGCCATCGCCGGGCTGGCCATGGTCTGCCTGCTGAGCAGTGATCCGGACGCGACCATCCTGCAGATCATCCTGATCGAAATGAACCGGCTGGCCACCATGCCTGTCTTGGTGGCCCTGCCCCTGTTCATCATGGTGGGTTGCGTGCTGACAGCCTCCAATGCGCCCCGGCGCATGATGAACTTCCTGGATGCCGCCGCCGGCTGGCTTCCGGGCGGCAGCGCCATGGCGGCGCTTTGCGCCTGCGCCTTTTTTACCGCTCTGACCGGGTCTGTTTCCTGAACACCCTCACCGGTCGTGTAAAGCTG
>JBFFHG010000058.1:0-9835 GCA_041557055.1 Desulfosarcinaceae bacterium | reverse complement strand
GTTACAACTTCATAGCTCTTTTTGGGGATACTCAAAACCACGCCGTTGCCAAAAAAACGGTCAACGGCGATAGCGGCCAAATCAGCGCCGCGCTGGATCAAATGCAACGGGGCGTTCATATGGGTGCCCGTATGCATGACGGTCCTGATACGATGGGCCATGACGCCGTGCTGCGCAAACTTGACGGCGCGAAACATGATTACATCGTCCTGGCCGGGATAGGATGGCGCGCCATGGCCCCATTCATGACTGAGCTCAATCAATTGCAGCCCTGAATATGGGTCGGTAACGATTGTCATATGGACCTCTTCTTGCAGTAAGTTGATGTTTGCTTCACCATGTGGGTCAAGCTGCGGTCAGGCCGCCGTCCACATAGATCGTCTGGCCGGATATAAATCCGGCGGCATCCGAAGCCAGGAAGATAACCGCCCCGGCCATATCTTCGGGCATACCGATTCTTCCCAGGGGAACCGCCGAAGCATACTTTCGGGCCAGTTCCGGGTTCTCGGCGATATGCCTGGTGCCCGGTGTGATCACCAGGGCCGGCCCAAGCGCATTGACGCGAATGTTATGGGGCGCCCACTCCAGGGCCAGCGCCTTGGTGATCAGTTCCACGGCGCCCTTGGTGGCGCAGTATCCGGTGTTGCCGCCGGTGTAACCGCGAATGCCGCGAACCGAGGACAAGTTGATGATGGCGCCGCCCTTTTGCTCCCGCATGACGTTACCGATAATTTTGCAGGCAATCATGGTGCCTTTGACGTTAACCGAAAAAAGTTTGTCCCAATCTTCCATGGGATATTCAAAAGCGTCGCGTTTGATGTTCAGGCCCATGGCATTGACCAGAATGTCTATCTTGCCGTATTTTTTTGTTACGGTATCGGCGAGGTTCCGCACACTGGCTTCATCGGTCACATCAGAGGCGACGGCGATCGCTTCATTTCCGGATTCATCGGTGATCTGCCCGGCCACCTTTTCGATGGCCGCCTGGTTGCGGCTGGAGACAACCACCGTTGCACCATGAAGCGCCAGGCCGCGCGCCAATGCTTCACCGATACCCCCGGCGCCGCCGGTGACAACGGCGACTTTTCCATCGAGTTTGAACATATTTTTCATTCTTCCGCTCCTTTTCTTGTTTGAAACGTACCCGACGATCCCAATTTGTTCCCATGCCGCTTGTTGCATGGCATTTTACATACACACAGCCCCAAAAAAATCAGGGGGTAACTATAAACACAAGCACTTCGGCCGGTTTGCCGTTGTTAATCACCATATCGCGTTCTTCACCCGGTGCGATATAGATCAGGTCGCCTTGATTCAATACATGCGCTTCACCCTTACCATTAACGGTAACAGACCCTTTAACGACATAGTACACACGTTCCTTGGGCGACGAAGACATTTCAGCGCCGCCATTGGGTTGAAAATAAGAGTAGCAAACGGTGGTGCGTTTTGATTGTGCTTCGGTTATTTTCTGCAACCCATATACTTCGCAATGTTTGGCGGCGTCATACTGTACGCCCTGTGCATCTTTTACACTGATCATCCCTGCGCCTCCTTCTGATGATAAAACGGGAAAGGTGAATCGCTTGTACCACCGCATATTGACGCCCCCCGCTCAATCCGTTTATTATTTTTAGCCGGCGGCGGCCGGATGGGGTCGGGCCGCCGGTTGCATGCGGATTCCCGGGGAAACGCGGCCGATTATTCAGTTTCCAGGACGATTTCGCCCAGGTTCACATCTTTACGGGTTGTGAATTGGATCTGTTTGGCGGCATAGCCCGCTGCGGCGATGCGGATCTGATACTGTTGGTTCTTTTCCAATCCCTCGAATTCGAAATCGCCATACGCGTCCGTTTGGGTCTCAAGTGTAACGCCGCCACCGGAAAGACGGACGGTCACCCCTTGAGCACACTCGGCCATGTTGTCCTTCAGAACCACCTCACCGGCCACAAACCGTTTGGGCAGGCCGATGTATCTCACCAGAGGCTCAACCTTGAATTCGGGGTGCAGCGCTTCGCCCCCGGGATCGGCGGCCAGTTTGGCGATATCGCTGCCGGGATCGTCCAGATCGCCGAACACCAGGGCGCCGGTCGGGCATGATTCCACACAGCGCGGCTGTTTTTCCCCTTTGTCCAGCAGATGGGCGCACAGGGTACATTTCTGGGGAAGTTGCAATTCCCTGTTCCAATAAATGACACGATACGGACAGGCGTTGGCAATGGCTTCCTGACCTGCGGCCTTATCAGGATCGATAATGACGATGCCGTCGTCGCGGCGATACACCGCGCCATCTATGGCGGCCTCCATGCAGGGGGCCTTCTGGCAATGCATGCAAGGCGTCGGAATATAGGAAACCTTGGGTTTGGGATAGATGCCGCGCTCCACCTCTTTGATCTGCATCCAGAACTGATCATTGAGGGGCTGGGCCGCGGAATAAGACGGATAAGCATTGCCATAGAATTCGTCCCGGCAGCTAAGAAAGCAGTTATAACAACCGCTGCATTTTGTGACATCGATCAGGATGCTGTAGCGTGACATAGGATTAGCCCTCCCACTTTTCAATTTCGATCAGGCATGAGTTCGGGGTCATGCCCGGTGCATTTTTGGACAGCATGCGCGAGGGCGTCAGCATATTCACACACCCCCCCTTGTCAGGTGAATCGGCCCGTCCCGGAATCAACGGATCGTACTTTGCCGACGATGCGTAACTGTGGATCACCCCTGGTTTTATCCGCTCCGTCACAACAGCGGCGCACAATACGGATGCGCGGTCGTTGTAAAGGCGGACGATATCACCGTTTCGAATCCCCCGGGGCTCGGCATCCCGGGGATGGATGCGCGCCGGCCACCACGCGTAACCGTCCTTCTTGATGCGGTGCCCCGGGATATCATCCAGCCAATCGGTGTGCTTGTCGTAGTGGCAGTGGAATGTAAAACGCGGGTGGGGCGACAGCAACTGAAGGGAATACGTCTTATACAGTTCGCTGTGGTGCCCCTCCCAACTGGGGATATAACGCGGTGAAACCGGCCGCTCTTCATCATCGGGGAAGTGGGCTTTGAGGCTCTCGGAAACAAATTCGATCTTGCCGCTGTAAGTACCGAGCTCCTTTGCCTTTTGCGTATTGCGCTTGGGATTGTTCTGGTCGGGGGTGTCGCAAACCCTTGATTCGGCGAACCAGCGCAAAGAGGGTGTTGACTTGTACCCCTCTTTGGGGTTGATGATATAGTAGCCTTTTTTGTCGAACGCTTCCCAACTGATGTGCTTGGGCAGATCGGAAGCGTCGAAAAAGGCCTTGATCCATTCCAGCTCGGTTTTACCGTCGGTATACTGCTCTTTCATGCCGAGCCGTTCGGCAAGGTCAGTGAAAATCTGGTAATCGGATTTGGATTCCCACATGGGCGCCAGGCATTTTTGCTGCCGCACGATGATCCGATGGTTGCACCCGCTGCTGGCGTGCACGGTGTAACCGCCGGCGGCGGCGAACTCCCCCACATCGTCGCGTTCAAAGTTGGTGCATACCGGCAAAATGATGTCGGCCATGCGCGTTTCGCTGTTGTACCAGACATCCTGGTTGACAACAAACTCCAGCTTGGGGCTCTGGTACATCTTCACCCACTTGGTGGTATCGCTCATGGTGCCCATGAATGATCCGCCGTAACGGTAGAACAACTTGATTTCCGAACAGCCTTTCATGGGATACTCGAAATGTGTGAATTGCTGCTCCAGCGACTGTCCGCAAAAACCTTCGCCGTACCAGCTCACCGGCGGATCGAGAATGGCGTCGGGCACGGTCAAACGCCACAGACGCTGTTTGGTGGTGTTGACGGGCAGATAATCAGCGACCTTTGACGTGGCGATGCGGCCCTGAAGATCGGCATATCCCGGGAACCAGACATCGGTATCGGAAGGCGCGCCCATGGTGGTTCCCCAGATGCTGCGCCCCGGTTTTCCAAGGCCCTGCATCCCCTGCAGCAACACCATCATCCGCGCCCATTCGGTGCCGAAGGCGCTTCGGCAGGCGCCGCCCTCTCCGCCGCGGGAGCCGCCGGACAAAACAGTCCGCTTGGCGGCCCATTCCCGGGCCAATGAACGAATGACGCGGGCTTTGACCGTGGATTCCCGCTCCGCCCACTCAGGCGTTTTGGGCTGACCGTCAATTTCGCCTGAAATATACTTTTTAAATTGGTCGAACCCGATGGTGTGGGTGTCAATGTACGCTTTATCGTAGGTTCCTTCGGTGATCCAGACATGGGCAATGGCCATGGCCATGGCGGCGTCGGTTCCCATGCGGGGGGCAATCCATTTGCCCTCCATCACACCGGCGGTGTAATTATGGAAAGGGTCGATGAACACCATCTTGACCCCTTTTTCCTTGAGCCATTGGCGCCAGATGGAAGACTCCTGTCCGGAGTAAGTGCCGCGGGTGGTGTCCGGATCATTGGACCAGAAGACGATCATCTCGGCATTTTTCAATCCGTCTTCCAGCAGATCGTACTGTTCGGGCATCCCCAATCGCCAGTAGAACCCATAGGTATGCGTGGCGCCCCAGTGCCATCCTTCCCAACTGTCCGGGTTGTCCAGGACCGGCGTAAATTCCAGCATGTTCATGAAACGGGCGAACGGCCCCATTTTGTACCCCACGATGCCCCAGTTATGATGGGATGAGGTCATCCCGCTGATGGCCGATCCGCCGTAAGTATCCTTGACCCGTTTGATTTCGCCTGAAACGATATCCAGGGCTTCATCCCAGGAGATACGTTCGTAGGCGGATTTTCCCCGGTTCTGGGGATTGCGTTCGCCCTTTGGATCGAAATCCACCCGTTTCATGGGGTACTTGATACGCTCGTCAGAGTAAAGCCGTCGCCTTTCCGCGTGAACATAAGGGGCCACGAAAAATTTTTTGGGCGGCGAGTATCTCTTCCCCGCAGCCTTGATCACCCATGGTTTGAAGTCTTTTTCATCCGCAACCAACGGCCGAATACGCGTCACCTTGCCATCTTTAACATAAACGCTGACGGGACCGGCGTTGGTGCAATTGGTAAAAACCTGTTCAGTCATTCTATTCCTCCCGGTAATGAATTGGCACCCGGCGAGCGGGTGATATCAAACATCTCAATATGGAGTCATTCATCGCTCAGCTCTCTGTTCTCGCAACCGGTTTCATCTGTTTGATTTTCAATCCATCAAGCCAGGCAGAAACAGGGTGATTTGAGGCACGGCCAACAACAGCATAATCTCGCAAACATCAGCGACGATAAAGGGAACGACCCCCCTGAATATGGTTCCCATGGGCTCTCCGGTAATTCCCTGGATAATGTAGACATTGAGTCCCACCGGCGGCGTGATCAGCCCCATTTCGGTGACCCGCACCACCAGAATTCCAAACCAGATCGGGTCGAATCCCAAATGGGTGATCATGGGGAAAAACACAGGAACGGTAAGAAGCACGATGGCCATGGAATCCATGATGCAGCCCAGCAGTCCGACCACAATCAAAATCACAATCAAAATCACATATCGGTTGAGCGGCAAGCCCCCGACCCATGAGGCCAGCTCAAATGGCAGGCGGCTGACGGAGAAGAAATACCCCAACACCATGGCGCCCAAAACAATGAGAAACAACATGCCCGATGTCGAGGCGGTGCTCAACAGACTGGATTTAAGATTTCCCCAATTCATTTTACGGCGGATGACCGTGAAACAAAATGCGCCGAAGGCTCCCACCCCCGCGGCTTCCGTAGGCGTAAAGACGCCCAGGTAGATGCCGCCGATAACCACCATGAAAAGCGCAATGACTTCCCATGTTTTTAACAGGGATGCGAATTTGTCGTTCCAAGTCGTGCGGGGTCCGGGAGGTCCGAGTTCCGGTTTAAGCCGGGTGAGAATCATGATGGTTACAATATAGAACGCAGCTTCCAGAATGCCGGGAATGAAACCGGCCATAAAAAGCTTGCCAATGGATTGCTCCGTGATGATTCCGTAAATAATGAGAATAACGCTGGGCGGTATCAGAATGCCGATACTGCCGCCGGCGGCAATGGCGCCGGTGGCCAGAGCGGTATCATATTTATACTTTTTCATTTCCGGCATGGCGACCTTGCCCAAAGTCGCGGCGGTGGCCAGACTCGACCCGCTGATGGCTGCAAAGCACGCGCAGGCAATGACGGTGGCAATGGCCAACCCGCCTCTGAGGTGCCCCACCAGTTTGTGCACGGTCCGATAGAGATCTTCACTCATGCCGGAAGAGAAAGCAAATGATCCCATCAGAATAAATAATGGTATGACGCTCAAATCGTTGTTGGCAAAAGTTGTGTATGGAACGTTTCTCAAAAGTCCCAGGGCCGGTTCAAGGCCGACAATGGCGGCAAAACCCAAGAAGCCGACAAGCCCCATACTGATACCGATCTGCATGCGGGCGAATATTAAAAAGATGAGAACAGCAATTCCTGCAAGGCCTATGGCAAACGGGCTCATACTTTTTTCACCTTTGAGAAAAATTGAAAAAAGTGCACCAGAAGAATCAACGCAAAGGCGCCGATGCCCACAGCCACCGGAATTACGAATGGATATGCGGGTATCAGCAAAACGGACGAGGTCAGGCCGGTATCATAGACTTCTCTGATATACAAAAAATTTTGCCAGGCGATGATGGCGGCAAAGAGCATGGTTATGAAGGTGGTGGTCGCGTCAACCACCTTTTGGACCCCATGGGAGAATCTTCCCAGAATCAACTCGACGGCCACGTGCCCCTTTTCATGGGCACAGTAGACAATGCAAAAGGGAATAACGATGGCCATCATGTACTCCACCAGTTCGAAAGCACCGGCGATGGGACGGTTAAAAATGTAACGCATCCCCACATCCAGGGCTGTCAGGAACATCATCAAGGTCAAAACGGTTGCCCCGATGGCAGTTAAAATCCGGGTGATGTATCGAGTGATGGTTGTCAGCATATCATCCTGCTCAATCGATTTTAGGTATTGCACATGTGTGCGTATACCCCCTGTATCGTATCGGCGTTCGCCATGACCCTATGCATACAGGGAATACGAACCTGCGTACGGGTATGTATCGTTTTTGCGAACCGTTACGCATCGACCCTGGACAAGGCCCCGGTGTTTCGGGGCCTTGTCCCAATCAATCAAACGGGCACCAGCCCTACTCCTTGCTCAAAGCGATGGCCGCATCCAAAATCTCGCGGGCATTGGCATGGCCTTTGGCTTCCATCGTCCGCACCCATTGCTCCCAAATGGGCTTGCCGGCAGCATCCAACCAGCGCTCACGCTCTTGATCGCTCAATTCAATCACTTCGATGCGCTTGCCTTCGGATTTAACCTTTTCCATGACCCCCTCTTTGGCGGTATCGAAATGGTTGCGGCCCCAGAATTTCGAGCCTTCAAGGCCGCTGACACGCATAATGGCGCCCTGGATCTCTTTGGAGAGGCTATTCCATTTGCGCTGGTTCATCGAGATGGTGAAATAGACGGCCGGAAACGGTGTGGCCGTGTAATAATTGACGACTTCGTAAAGCCGGAAGCCGTGAATGGCTTCCCAGGGCGCGCCCATGCCGTCAATGACCCCCTTTTGCATGGAGATATAGTTGTCCGGCATGGGAATCAGCATGGGGGTGCCGCCCAAAGCCTTCATCATGTCCGTGGGAGGTCCGCCGCTCATGCGGATCTTCATGCCCTTGACATCTTCCAGAACTTTAACCGGTTTTTTGGTGGTGATCAAAATATAGGGGTTGCTGGTAAAGACCAAAAGAACCTTATTATCGGAAAACTCTTTCCGCATGGCCGGAAACTTCTCATATAGCTTCCAGAATACCTCACTGCCCTTTTCCGCTGTTTTAAAAGGCAGGGCCGGCAGACTGACAACATCCGCCAGGGGGGTCATGCCGGGCCAATACCCGTGGAAGCACCAACTAATATCGGAAATACCACTTTTGGTTGCCCCCCAGGCGTCCTTGCCTTTGGTTAAAGTCTGGCTGTAAAAAACCTGGATTTTGACCTGGCCATTGGTAGCTTCTTCGACTTGCCTGGCCCAGGGTGCTATGGCATGGATACCGCTCCAACTGGTGTCAGGATTCTGATTGGCAAAAGACAGGGTGATGGTTTTTGCCCCTGCAAACGTCGCCACTGATAACAAGAGGCCGATGGTGATAACGAAAATCATCCGGTTTTTCTTCATGATCCCCCCCGTTTCTTTAAAAATGACTTGTTATATAAAACAGCTGTCAACATGTGGCCGTTCCCTGATTATCAGTTCAGCGCAACCAGCTCGACTGCTCAGGGAAATCTTCTGAATAACAGATGGTGCCATACAAGCTGTCTTCGAAATGCCGGGCGAATGAGATAATATTCTGTTTTCAATTCCTTTCTTTTAAATTTGACGCTGTGGGGACTGATTTCATATGTCTGAAAAAAACGGACTATTTGAATGTTAGCAATATTGGTGCTCCCTTTATTGCATGTAATTTTGTACACAACTAAAATTAAGTCAAGCTTTTTCTGATACTAAAATGATGTTATTGAGTCGTTATTTGGGGCCTTCAAAAAGCGCCAAACCTTATTGAATTCAAAATTTTGTTTTTTATATTTATAATTATTTTAGATAGTTTTAAAATTTTCCACCCGAAATGGATTGACGTTTTGTTGCATCTTAGAATCTCAAGATGTTGAATATGTTCCTAATATATGAGATTCAGGATTCATTAAACAACGCCCCCTTTCGAATAGTTCCCAGCTCTCGGATTTTATGGCACAGCCGCCTGTGCCCTTTAGACATCGAATAACTACCTGAAAAAGCAGGCGCGCCAATGGGTGTATTTTAGAATCCGAGGGAATATGCGCTTGACACAGGTGGTATATTCGAATATCCAATCCTTACAGGCGGGATTGAATCTCTGCATATGCAACATCATACATCATATCGACCAAATACCTAATATGGCCTGCATCGAGCAAAGATTCATTTCCACAGCCGGATGATTAAATCTGCCAAAATATCAGGGCGAATTGTATGCAATTAAAATCCAACAACCTATCTTCAACCGAAAAAGCGCTTAAAATCTTAATGGCTTTCACGCCTTACAATCATGAGATGGGCACGCTGGAGCTGAGCAAAAAGCTCGGTATCCATAAATCCACCGTCAGCCGCCTGCTCCAAATGCTGACCGCTCAAGAATTTCTTCAGCAAAATCCCACCACAAAAAGGTATTTTCTGGGGCGATCAGCCGCTGAAATCGGCAATACGGTGATCAAATCGCTGAACAATTCCCTTGTCACCATTGCACAGCCCTATCTGGCGAAATTGGTCGAAGAGGTCGGTGAAAGTGTCGCCCTGGAGCAACTTTCCGGTACCAATGTGATTTTAGCATGCAATGTGGAATGCAAAAGCCATATTCGTTTTTCCTTCAGTCCGGGCGAGCAGGTCCCCATTAACGTCGCTGCAGGGTCCAAGGCCATTTTGGCCTACTGTCCGCCGGAATTCGTGGACACCTGCTTAAAACAGAAATTTATTCGCTTCAATGACAATACCATCATTTCAAAAAAGCGATACCGTGAAGTCTTAAGGGAAGTTCAAAAAACCGGTCTGGCCTATGATCGGGGAGAACGCTATGAAGATGCCCATGCTATCGCAACGCCTATTTTCAATCACGAGGGCGCCCCAGTTGCAGCGGTGGTTATCGCAGGGCCGGCTTTTCGAATGACCCTGCAATTTTTAAACGACGCCGAGGTGCCGTTGAAAAAAACCGCGGCCGAAATCTCTCAACGGCTTTTTTACTGAAACCGGAGCAACATACCCTATCGTTGCAAGGGTGGAGAACAATTT
>JBFFHG010000057.1:0-9889 GCA_041557055.1 Desulfosarcinaceae bacterium | reverse complement strand
TGATCTATTATTTTTTGAAAAATCCCATTTTCTTTGATTTTTTTCAAGGCCAGGTTAAAGTTGGCTAAATGGTTCTGCGTATGGGGATAGCCCTTGGCGGTGATTAAAAAGTCTCCCCCCTTGCTCAAAGGTTTGGTCAGCGTAAAAAACTTTCCAACCTCTTCCGGCGGAAACAGCTTTTTGATGAGATGCCACCCGAGGATATCAATCGCAGGAGCCAGATCAATGCGTCCCGCCTGAAGTTTTCGAAAATTCTGCTCTTCCGACGTAACATACTCCACCGTCAGCCCTGCCTCACGAAACATTTTTTCGTAATAATATCCGACCACCCCGCCAATCCGATAGTTTTTCAAAGCGGTCAACTTCTCATAGGGAATCTGGCGTTTCCCGCCCTTCGAGCTGTAAGAAAAAAAGAGTGTTTGCCTGAGATACAGCGGATCGGAAAAATAAAATTTTTGTTTTCGTTCGGGGGTGGGGACATACGGAATCGCGCCCCAGGCGGTCAATTTTTCCAGGGCAAGCTCGCAGCGTTTCCACGGCATGAATTTAAACTCGAACGTCACCCCCATTTCCCTGGCCACCGCCTTAAAAATGTCCGTCAGAAAACCTTCTTCCGTATGTTTGCTGACATAGGGAGGGTATTCGCCGGTGGCAATGACCAATGTTGTTTCAGCCACGCCCGTTGATGTAAATCCGATCACACATAAAACAAGAATAAGAAGTTGTTTCCAGGTCACCATACATTGACCTCCCTTTTGGTGTCGGCATTCTGTAAATGACGGCCGCACAGGCGGGAACACTTCTCCCGCCCATCAATCTACAAGGCCCAAGGCCGCCAAGGCTTTTTTAGTGATCTGAAGGATGCCCTGTGAGGGTAATCATTTACAGGTCAGAGGATATTGCGTTGATACGGTGCAGAATTTTGATTCATACATGATGTCGAATCGTTATTGTTCCAGCGCGACCTTCTGGCACATCGCCTCTTGCGTATATTTTGAATGATGAATCACACCCTCTCACTATTCTCAATATTATCACGTCCAGAGAAATTTGTGTATTTTTTTCGTATAATTCAATCTTCAAGGGCTTTGTGCCATTGTTTTTCCAGTCTGATCATTTCGCGGGTGGCTTTTTCGACATGCTCTCCGGCCAGATGGGCGGCCCGCCCGCCGTCGCGGCGGCTCAGTACCTCAAAGTTTTCATTACGGAAAGCTCCTTTTCGCTTGGCAGGGCTTGTCCGGGGGTATAGAAACAGGATGCCGCCCGCCCAAAAATGAACGGCGGGGACTTTCGGGCAATTTCAAAACCGATTGGGATGACATGATGACAGTTCAAGACAGCACGGCACCGGAAGCTGAATATTCCCCCAAGGTTTACCACGATCTGTTTCACCCCGAGAGCATTGCCGTTGTCGGGGCCAGCAACGATCCTTTAAAGCCGGGCGGCCGGGTGATCCAAAATATCAAGGCGAACGGCTATGGCGGCCTGTTGTGGGCGGTGAATCCCAACGCCGGGGATGTCCTGGGCCTGCCCACCTATCCGTCCATCCAGGCGTTGCCCCATGCGCCGGACTTGGCCATTGTGGCCATTGCATCGGCCTTTGTCCTGTCGGCTGTTGAACAACTGGCCGGGCGCAAAACCGGAGCGGTGATCGTTCTGACCGCCGGTTTCGGCGAAAAGGATGCGGCCGGCAAACGGGTGGAGCGCAAGATGCGCCGGATCGCCGACAATGCCCGCATGGCCCTGATCGGGCCCAACTGTTCGGGCTTTCTGACCAGGACATACAAAGGCAAGTTCGCCGGCATCATTCCTTCACTGCCCGGTGAGGCGGTGGATTTTATCAGCGGTTCGGGCGCCACGGTGGACTATGTGATGGAGCGGGCTTCCGGCCGGGGCCTCTCATTCGGCACGGTGGTCAATCTGGGCAATTCGGTGCAGATGGGGGTGGAGGACCTGCTTCAGATCCATGACCGCAATTACGGACCGCACAGCGCCGGGATTCTCATGCTCTATATGGAGTCTGTTAATAAGCCGGCCAAGTTGCTGCGCCACGCCCGCAGCCTGGTTCGCAAGGGATGCGTTCTGATCGGTATCAAATCCGGCGCCACCGCGGTCGGCGAGCGGGCGGCGGCCAGCCACACCGGCGCCATGGCCGCCAGCGACACTGCGGTGGCGGCTCTGTTTGAAAAGGCCGGTATCATTCGCGTGTCAGGCCGGGGGGCCTTGATCAACGTGGCCTGCGTATTGAGTGCGGGCAAGGGTCGGCTTAAAGGCAAACGGGTCTGTATTGTCACCGATGCGGGCGGGCCGGGGGTCATGCTCTCCGATGAGCTCTCCCGTCAGGGCCTGGAACTGCCCCTGCTCAAGGCGCGGACCCGCGCCGAGCTGGCCAAGATTTTGCCGCCTGAAAGCTCGACCCTGAATCCCGTCGATGCGCTGCCGTCACGCACGGCCGAACAAATTAAAGGGATCATCCGGGTATTGGGCGCATACGAACGCGATGGTATCGATGTGATCGCCGTTTTGACGGGTGATTCGGGTTTGTCGGACAACGCCGGAATTTACCGCGAGATCTCCGACGCCATGCAGGCAGGCCCCATTCCCGTCATTCCCGTGCTCAGTTCGGTGACTTCCTGCAAATCCGAGATTGCCGATTTCATCTCCCGGGGCAATGTTTTTTTTCCGGATGAGGTGGCGTTGGGCCAGGCTCTGGGCAAAGTGGCCAATTGGGTGGCTCCCGAAGAAGATTCCGGGATTCCTGCAGGGTACGACCGGATGGCCATCGAAGCGGCTCTGAACGATCAAACAGGCGCCCTGGCGCCGGAGATTGTGGACCGGGTGTTGAGGGCCGCGGGCTTCCGGCTGCCCGAACAAATCCAGGTTTTTCAGGAGGATCGGTTGGCGGCAAGCTGCCGGCAGGTGGGGTTTCCCCTGGTGATGAAAGTGATCGGCCCCCTGCACAAGACAGATGTGGGCGGGGTCAGACTCGGTATCGGCAATGCAGCGCAGGCCCTGGCCGCATGGAAGGAGCTGCTGAAAATTCCCCACGCCCGGGGTGTTCTGATTCAGCCCATGATCGGCGGTCTGGAGGTCATTCTGGGCGCCAGCCGGGAGGGCCAATTCGGCCATCTGGTCATGTTCGGACTGGGGGGGATTTACGCCGAAGTTTTAAAGGATGTGAAATTTGCGCTGGCGCCCCTTTCCAGGGATGAGAGCCTGGGCATGATTCAAGGCATTCGCAGCCATGCCGTGCTTGAAGGGGTGCGCGGCGAGGCCGGCATGGATATCCATGTGCTGGCGCAAAATATCCGGCGCCTCGGCTGTCTGGTCAGCGACTTTCCCCGCATCAAAGAGATCGACCTCAACCCTGTCAAGGGCCGCAATGCCGATCTCTACGCCGTGGACGCCCGGATCATTGTTGAGGTATAGGATCAGGCTGACAAGCTGATTTGGCGGAATCAACCACATAATCGAAAATCGGATTTAACGGATGGGAGGACAACCCATGGAAAAGCAAGCGGCGCTCCTCATCGATTTTGGCACGATCACCAGGCTTTTTTCAGAGGCCGAGGCCCAGGGGCGCGATTTTTTGTTCGAGTTCGAAACCTATCAGGTATTGGCCAGTTCGGGGGCCGAGACGCCGCCGCGGACCAATTTGCTGGTCAAGGGAAGCCGGCCCTCGGATGAAGCGCTTGAGGCCATGCCCGGAGACAAGGTGGTGTTGAAAATCGTATCGCCCACCATCATCCACAAGACCGAGGTGGGCGGGGTCAGGGTGGTTGAAAAGAGAGCGGACAAGATCCGTTCGGCCTGGCGGCGCATGCTGTACGAAGTGCCCGAAACATACGCCGCCTTGATCGAACGGCGCACCGTGCATGCCCCCCAAGGCTACCGGGGGTTGACCGGAGAGGCCCTTGTCCAGGCCGTTGCCCGGGATATTCGCGGGGTGCTCATGGTCCAGTTCATGCCGCCGGATTCCGAAGCCTTTGGCAACGAGATGATTGTGGGGGTTCGCAACACCCGGGAGTTCGGTATGGTGATCAGCGCCGGTCTGGGGGGCACCGACACCGAGCTCTACGCGGAGCGGTTCCGCAAGGGCCAGGCCATTGTGGCGGCCTCCACCGCCATGACCGATGGGCCGGCCTTTTTCAACCTGTTCCGTAAAACCATCAGCTACAAGAAACTGGCCGGCCTGACCCGCGGCCAGCGGCGCATCGTCACCGATGAGCAGTTGATCGAATGTTTCAGCTCCTTCATCGCCATGGCCAACGTCTACTCGCCGGCCAATCCCCGGGCCCCCTATGTGATTGAAGAGCTGGAGATCAACCCTTTTGCTTTTACCGATTACCTGATGGTGCCCCTGGACGGCATGTGCCGGTTTTCCAAACCGGGGGGGGTGCCGGTTGCGCGCCCTTTTCAGAAGGTGGGGCACTTGCTGCACCCCGGGACCATCGGTATTGTGGGGGTCTCCACCACGCGGGTCAACTTCGGTCGCATCATTTTGAACAATATACTGGCCAACGGGTTCGATGGCCGGGATATCCGCATTGTCAGGCCCGGCCTGGATGACTTCGAAGGGATTCAATGTGTCCCCGATCTGGCGTCCCTGGATGTGAAGCTCGATCTTTTTGTGGTGGCTGTGGGCGCGGAAAAAGTGCCGGACCTGGTGGATGAGATCATTGCGCATGATGCCGCCCGGTCGGTTATGCTGATTCCCGGGGGCATGGGCGAGACCCGGGAGAGTGCCGGGCGCGCCCGGCAGGTGATGGCCAAGATAAGCGCCGCCCATCTGAGTGGAGACGGCGGGCCGGTCTTTCTGGGCGCCAATTGCCTGGGGGTGGTTTCCCACCCGGGAAAGTACGACACCATGTTCATCCCCGAAGCCAAACTGCCCAAACGGCGTGGTTCCTACAAAAGGGCCGCGGCCTTTGTCAGCCAGAGCGGGGCCTTCATGATCACCCGTTTAAGCAAGCGACCCGAGCTGGACCCGGCCTATATGATATCGGTGGGCAACCAGAACGATCTGACCCTGGGAGATATGGTCAAATACCTGAAAGACGATCCGGAGGTCGCAATCATCGCCGTATATGCCGAAGGGTTCAAGGATCTGGACGGCCTGGAGTTCAGCCGGGCCGTCCGCGCGGCGGTGCAATCGGGCAAGGATGTGATCTTTTACAAAGCCGGGCGCACGCCCGAGGGTAAAACCGCAACCTCCGGCCATACCGCCTCTTTGGCCGGTGATTACATGGTTTGCGAATCGTGCGTGCGTCAGGCCGGCGGTATCGTGGCCCGCACCTTTACCCAATTCGAAGATCTGCTCATGGTGTCCCAGCGGCTGCATGACAAGCATATCAACGGCAACCGCCTGGCCGCGGTCAGCGGGGCCGGTTTTGAAGCGGTGGGCATGGCCGACAATATCCAGTCGGACGATTTTGCCATGCAAATGGCTGGTTTTGCATCGGCCACAACCGACAGGCTCAGGGCCCTGCTGTCCGCCAAGCGCCTGGACGCCCTGGTGGAAATCAAAAATCCCCTGGACATCAATCCCGGTGCGGATGACGAAACCCATGTGGCTGCGGTGAAATACCTGGCCCAGGACCCCAATATCGATGCGGTGGTGGTGGGGCTGGACCCGTTGTCGCCGGCCATGCGGACCCTGGCCGAATGCGAAGCGCAGCAATATAATATCGATGACAAACAGAGCATCGCCCTGCGAATGCCGGAGCTGGCCGCCCGTCTGGACAAGCCGGTGGTGGGGGTGGTGGACGGCGGCCGTCTCTATGACCCGCTGGTGGACGAACTGGTGGCCAAGGGCATGGCTGTGTTTCGTTCATCGGATCGCGCGGTGCAGACCCTGGCCATGTACATTGAAGGCCGGCTGCAGTCTGAGCGTGTTCGCGCGCATTTTCCCGATACGGCTGCGTTTTGCGGCCGCCATGTGAAAAAGGAGACGCCGTGTGGTTAATTGCAATATGGGAATACCCAGGATGCGGCGGCAGGGAGATGGCGCAATCGAGATTGTTTTAGACCGGGACAACATATGTACACTCAATTATTCAGCACCATTGCGCCGGTTATGATCGTTATTGCGGTCGGTTACCTCTGGGCCGGAATTAAAAAGCCTTACAGCACCGAGTTCGTTTCCGACCTGGTCATCAATGTGGGGGCGCCCTGCCTGACCGTGGCCAGCATGGTTTCCGTCAATCTGGATTTCGGGGCTTTGCTGCAGGTTTTTTCAGCCTGTGTCCTGGTGATGACCGCAACCGGCATCATTGCCGGGGCGGGGTTGCATCTGGCCGGACAAAGCCTGTCCACCTACCTGCCCGCCATGGTGTTTCCCAATATCGGCAATATGGGACTGCCCCTGTGCCTGTACGCCTTTGGCGAGCAGGGATTGGCTTTGGCCGTGGCTTATTTTACGACCGTATCGATCTTTATGTTTACCTGCGGCCCGGTTATCGCCAAAGGCGGCTTGAAAGATGGGTTGCTGAGCATTTTCAAACATCCGATTATTGTCAGTGTGATTGTGGCCTTGGGCATCAAAGCCACGGGCACGGCGCTTCCCGTATATCTGATGCGCCCCATCAGCCTTATCGGGGAGATCACCATTCCCTTGATGCTGCTGACCCTGGGGGTCTCCCTCAGCCGGCTCAAAATCGACAACCTGTCCAGAAGCGTTCTGCTCGGCACCCTTCGGATCGTGCTGGGTTTCGGCACGGGGCTCATCGTGGTGTGGGCGCTGGGTATCACAGGTACCGCCCGGGGGGTCATTGTGATTCAGTCTTGCATGCCGGTGGCCATATTCAACTATCTCTTTGCAGTGCAATATGACCGCTCACCGGAACAGGTGGCCGGCATCGTGATCTTTTCGACCCTGCTCTCTTTTTGCGTTCTGCCGCTGATCCTTTCATTGGTTATCTGACCCCATCGGTTCCAAAATGTCCACGGATATAAGGGTTGATTAAAACGGCGTTGGGGCTTGTATGCAAACAACGGTTACATTCTTGCCGCTGATTCACCCGGCGGTTGAACTATTTGCAAAGCTCGGTTATAGGAGAAGATCGATGGGCGAAAGGCGTTGACTCGATGGGTAAATGAATCAATCACCAACGATATTAACTGTTTAAGGAGAACAACACGATGACCATTGCGCGGAAAATCCGAACGGCCATGGAACAATCCTCCTGGATTCGAAAAATGTTTGAAGAGGGCGCAACTCTCAAGGCCCGGTTCGGTTCCGACAGCGTTTATGATTTCAGTATCGGCAACCCCAACCTGCCGCCGCCGGCCAAATTCAGCGAAGTCCTGAGGGACACCGTGGACAGTTGCGGTCTGGGGGATCACTGCTACATGCCCCAGTCGGGCTATCCCCAGGCGTGCCGGTCAATCGCCGGTTATCTGAGCGCTGAACAGGGGGTGGCGGTCTCTGAAAATGAGGTGGTCATGAGCTGCGGGGCGGCCGGTGCGCTGAATGTCATTCTCAAGGCGCTGTTGGATCCCGGCGATGAAGTCCTTCTCACCATTCCGGTATTTGTGGACTATGGGGCTTATGTGGACAACCATGGCGGCATCCCGCGTCTTGTTCCCTGTCATGCCGACTTCACACTGGACCTGGAAGCCATTGCCGAGGCTGTCACCGGCAAGACCAAGGCGGTGATTATCAATTCGCCCAACAACCCCTCGGGTCAGATCTATTCGGCCGAAAGTCTCGCCGCTCTGGGCCGGATTCTGGCGGAGAAGGGCCGGGCGTTCGGACGCACCATCTATTTGATTTCAGACGAGCCATACCGCAAGATCGTGTTTGACGGTCACCAGGTGCCGAGCATTTTCCAGGCCTATTCGGAGAGTTTCATCGCCACCTCCTATTCAAAGGACCTTTCCATTCCGGGGGAAAGGATCGGCTTTGCCGCTGTGAATCCGCAGGCCCGATACGGAAGCGACATTGTCGCCGGGATGAAGCTGGCCAATCGCATCCTGGGTTTTATCAATGCGCCCGCCTTGATGCAGCGGGTCGTTTCCTGTCTGCAGGGTCTGAGTGTGGATATCAACGAGTATCTGCGCAAACGGGATCTCTTGTGCGACGGGCTGGCCGATGCCGGATATGATTTTGTGAAACCCAAGGGCTCTTTTTACCTGTTTCCCCACACGCCGATCTCCGATGATATCGAATTTGTGCACGCCCTGCAGGAGGAGAGGATTCTGACTGTCCCCGGCGCCGGATTCAAATGCCCGGGCTATTTCAGGATTGCCTTTTGCGTCAGCGATGAGACCATTGTCAAATCGTTGCCCGGATTTAAACGGGTGATGGAAAAATATTGTAAAAAATAGTTTTAAGGGGTGAAATTCTGATTATTTGTTATTATTTCAAGTATTTGAATATTAATGGATAGATATTTTTTTGAAAGGGAGGCAAAATGAAGATATTGAAGATTGACCATTTGGGGATTGCCGTCAATGGCATCGACGAAGCAAAATCGTTTTGGACGGGCGTTCTGGGACTGCCTTTCCAAGGCGCCGAAACCGTAGAGACTCAGAAGGTGACCACGGCTTTTTTCCCGGTGGGTGAAAGCGAGGTCGAATTGCTGGAATCCACCTCTCCGGATGGTCCCGTGGCCAAGTACATAGAGAAACGCGGCCAGGGTATCCAGCATGTGGCTTTTCGCGTTGCGAACATTGAAGAGGCCCTGGCCGAGTTGAAAGCCAAAGATATTCGTCTGATCGATGAAACCCCGCGCCAAGGCGCCGGGGGCGCAAAGATCGCTTTTCTCCATCCCAAGGCCACCAACGGCGTTCTGGTCGAATTGTGTGAGCGTTCCGACTGATTGGCGTTGATCCGGTTCCAGATATAAAAGCGTTGAAATCCGTGCGCGAAAAACAGTTTTGCACGGCCCCGGTACCTTTTAACGAATGTGAAAACGCGGTATCTTTTACCGCGTTTTTTTTGTCTTGACATGGGGGGGGCGGATGGGTATTACAACCTGAAGTATAACATTGTTACATTATATCTTGCGTTTGATTTTTGCAAAATATATATATGTTATAATTCCAATATGTTAAACAATATTCTATCACGTAATGCTATTTCTTGACCATGGCCAAGTACCCCCTGGAAAGGCCGTTGCTGTGCTTGCTGTTTTTGACAACCCTCTGTTGATAAGGCGGCCCTCATGCTTTTTGTTTCGGTGATTTGTAATTGTTCGCCCCGGCGGCAGTTTCGAGCCGATTTTAGCCAGCACCATGCATAATTAAAGGAATTGGCTGTCGAAGCTTACCTGAAGGAGAATTAGATAACAATGTTACCGCCATTGCGACCCGAAGTGAGCGAGCGATTGGAAAAGGCTGTCTTGGATATTTTTTCCAACTCCGATTTTCATAAAGCCAACATCCGTGATGTGGCCAAAAGGGCCGGCGTCAGTTTCAGCACCATATATAAATATTACGGCAGCAAAGAGCAGCTTGTCTTTGCCTTTGTCGATATCTGGCTGGGCAAACTCACCGAGCGGATTGTGGACCATCTTCAGGGTATTGAAAATCTGAAGGAGAAGCTGCGCAAGGTGTTCTGGTTGCAGCTCGATTATTATGAATGCAATCCCCATCTGGGGCGCATCCTTTTTATGACCCTGCCCATGGCCACCTGGATGGCCGATGAGACGTTCCAGCAAAAGAAGATGGTCAACCTCTTTCTGGATGTACTTAAGAGAGGCCAGGCCGAGGGCATCCTCAATCCCGATGTGCGGCCCGGTATTTTGCTGGATTTTATCCTCGGTATGGTTCAGCGCTCTTTTTTCATGTGGATTCAACGCGGCCAGCCCGGCAGTTTGGCCGCCGCGGCCAACGATCTTTTTGAAATGGTATGGCGGGCCATTACCCATCCGGGCAAGGCTGCCGA
>JBFFHG010000056.1:0-9889 GCA_041557055.1 Desulfosarcinaceae bacterium | reverse complement strand
TACCTTTGATACCGCTCCATGGAGCACGGCCGCAGATGCCGTGGCCCGTGTGGGCGATATCATCACCTACCGTTTGGCGCTGAATCTGAGCGGCGGGCTGACGCGCAGCCTGCAGGTTCAGGATCTTCTGCCCGGCGGCATGGTGTTTGTCCATACTGTCAGTATCAATGGCGATACCACCGCCGCCTACACCGCGCCCGCCGCGGGAGTGGGTTCCAACTTCAGCTATGCGCCGATCACCAGCGCCAATGTGCCGGCGGCCGGACAGACCGGCGCCTTGACGTGGACCATCGGCGACGTTGTGAACGATCCTTTTGGCGATCCCACCACGGATACGCTGGAAATCATCTATCTGGCGCGCATCCTGCCGGATGCGGGTATTGCCCATGTGGCCTCCACAACACTGACCAACACGGTCAGCATGGACTACGCCACGGCCACCGGTCCGGCGGTCACCCAAACAGACAGTGAAATACTCACTGTGGTGCAGCCCGTTCTCACCGTGGCCAAATCAGCCGCGGCCGCTGGCGGCGACATTGTTCTGGCGGCGGATGAAATCGTCACCTACACCGTTGAGATCACCAACAACGGCGGCGCGCCCGCCTATGACACGGTGCTCAGGGACATTATTCCCGTGGGCATGCGCAACGGCGTGGCCACCATCACCATGGTCGAAATGCGGCTTCTCTCCGGTGCTGTGCTGCCGAATCTTGCGCCGGTTTACGACGCGGCCACCGGCGTGGCCACCTGGAACTTTGATAGCGGCGTGGCCGATCAATACGCCGTTCCCGCCGGCGACACCCTGCGCATCGTCTATCAGGCCCAGACCGAAACCGGGCTCGGCGCGGGGCTCACACTGACCAACGCGGCCCAGGTCCAGCTCTATTATTCCTTTGACGACGACGATGTCCCGACCCAGGGCGGCGTGACCGGCGAGCCTCAAATCTACGGGCCGACCAATACGGCCGCAGTCACCTTCACCACGGCCACGCCCGATGCGCTGATCAAGCAGAATCCGGCGGTGTTGACCGTTGCCGTGGGAGAGCCGTTCTCCTACCGCATCACCGTGCCTGCAACGCCTCAGGCCACGGCCCTGTACGATGTGCGCATCGTCGATGACCTGAGCGCCTCGGCCGCGGACCTGATCTTTATCGGCGTAACCAAGGTCTCCGGGTCCCAGCCGTGGACGCCGGTCAACACCGGCACAGCCGAAAATCTGGTGATCCAGGACACCACCGTTGGCATGGATATCCCGGCCGGCGAACAGATCGTCCTGGAGATCACCGTCATGCTGGACGATACGCCCGCCAACGTCAGCGGCTTGCAGTTCAGCAATACCGCCGACTACACCTACAACCAGGCCGACAACGATTCCGCGACCCAGGCGCCCGGCGGTGCGGACACCACTTCAAACATGACCATCGTCGGCCCGGATGCGCTTACCCTGGAAAAGTCCGGTCCGGCCACTATGCAGGTGGGCGCTCCGGCCGGCTTTACCCTGAATGTGCACAACCCCAGTTCGGGCGCGGCGTGGAATCCGGTCATTACCGATCGTCTGCCCAATGAAGCGGCAGGGGGCATGTGCGGCGCCGGTCCGAGCAATGTGACCGCCCGGATGTTCCTGGCGGACGGCGTGACCCCGGCTTCGCCGGTGCTGGTGCAGGGCACGGATTTTGATTTGAGCATCAGCGGCGAACCCGACTGCCAATGGATTTTTCAAATGCTGTCGCCGGCCGGTGGCCTGGCCCCGGATCAGCGCCTGATCATCAACTACGATCTCCAACTGGACCCGTCTACGGAAAACGGGATCACGTTGACCAATGTGGCCGGCGTCACCCAATGGTTCAGCGCCGATCCGGAGACGGCGGGGGCTGCGCCGCGCACCTATGACCGCCAACTGACCGACGGCACGCCCGGGACCCTCGATCATCAGGACAGCCACACCATCAGCGCTGAAGCGCCGATCCTGGCTTTCAGCAAATCCGTTCTGAACGTGACCACCGGGCAGAATCCGGGCGTCAACGCAAGCCCCGGCGACACCCTGCGCTACACCATCCAGGTCAGCAACAGCGGCCCGGTGGGGCTGACGGCCTTCTCCATTTTGGACGAGGTCGATCGCCTCAACGCTGCGCCGGCATTTGCTCCCGGCAGCCTCAACCTGGTCAGCGTGCCCACGGGCGCCGACACCTCGGGCACCAGTGGGGTGGGCGGCACCCAGGGTACGGGGCTGGTGAGTGCGGCCAATCTGAGCATCGGCGCCCAGGGAGAGGCCGACGATACGGTTACGGTGGTGTTCGAAGTCGCCCTGGCGCCGGTGATCACCAGCGGCACCGTGGTGCTCAACCAGGCCGAACTCATCACCGCGGTTCCCGATCCGTTTTACAGCGATGATCCCAATGTATCCGGCGACGCCGATCCCACCGAGACGCTGATCGCTTCCGCGCCGGTCTTCGAGGTGCATAAAATCTCCACTGTGATGTCGGGCGATCCCAACATTCTGATGGCCGGCGAAACCCTGCGTTACACCATCACCATCAAAAATATCGGCAGCGAGAACGCTGTAAACGTGCGTCTGCGGGATTACACCCCGGCCAATACCCTCTATGTGGCCGGCAGCACGACCATTAACGGGATTGTCGTTCCCGATCCGAGCCCGGGCGTCAATCCGCTGCATGACGGCATTCTGGTCAACGCGCCGGAAGATACCACGGCCGGGTACCTGCGGGCCGATGCAACGGCCGGGGCGACCAATGTGGCCACGGTGACCTTTGACGTGGTGGTCGATCCGGACGCCATGGACGGCCTGATCATCGAGAACCAGGGGTTTGTGAGCGGCAGCGGCGTGGGCGGCGGCCCCCAGCCCGAACAACCTTCCGACGACCCCGATACGCCGATCCCGGATGACCCGACCTGCGATATCGTGGGCAACCTGCCCCTGCTTTACGCCCTCAAGACCGTGGAAATATACACAGACCTCGGTTCAGCGGGAATTGTGGATCCGGGGGATGTGCTGCGCTACACCATGGTCATCAGCAATTTCGGCGCGATCCCGGCCACGGGGGTGGTGCTTACCGACGCCGTGCCGGCCAACACCACCTATGTGGCCGACTCTTTGAGGCTCAACGGCGCATCCGTGGGGCCCGACGGCGGCGTGTCGCCCCTTATCGCCGGTCTGCCCGTGCATTCCTCTGACAATCCGGGCGCGGGCATTGTTTCGGCCGGCGCCAGCGCCGTGGTCACTTTTGAGGCCAGGGTCAACATCGGTGTGCCCACCGGGACCCTCATCAGCAACCAGGGCAGCGTGACGTCCGACGAACTGCCGCCGGAGCCCACCGATGCGGACGGCGTGCCGTCCAACGGCGATCAACCCACGGTCGTCGTGGTCGGCGACGTCCAGTTGCTCGCTGTGACCAAAGAGGTGCTGGTCGCGGGCGGCACCGCCGCCGAACCCGGCGGCCTGCTGGAGTACGTCGTCCGCGTGACCAATATCGGCAGCCTGGCCGCCACCCGCGTGGTGTTGACCGACGACCTGAGTCCGCCCCTGGGGGATCAGGTGGCCTATATCGCCGGAACAGGCACTTTGAACGGCTCGACGGCCGGGGTGACCTATGCCGGCGCCATGCTCACCGCGGACTATGCCGCCCAGTATGGCGATCTGCAACCGGGCGTCAGCGCTGTTTTGCGCTTCCGTGTGCAGATCGACGCCGGGCTGGCCGTGGGGACCACCATCACCAATACCGGTGTTGTCCGCTGGAACGACCCGGCGCAGTCCGCCTCTGCCAGCGTATCGCTGGATGTGGGCGGCACGCCGGGCAGCGGCGGTCTCAACGGTAACGTCTGGCACGACGCCAACCTGGACAGGCTCTACGACAGCACCGAGCAACGTCTCGAAGGCTGGTCCGTGGGGCTTTATCGCAACAATCAGTTGGTCACCACGGTGTTGACCGATGCCGACGGCGCTTATCAGCTCAGCGGCCTGGTGCCCAACGAGGGTACGACAGACCTTTATGAACTGCGTTTTCTTGCCGCGGGCGCGGGGCCGAACACCGCCTCCCTGGGGTATGCCGACTCGCCGTTCACCGACGGCCCCCAGCGCATCAGTGCAATTACCGTGGGTTCGGGCGGCAATTTGCAGAATTTGAATCTGCCGATCCGGCCCAACGGCGCCGTGTACAACTCGGTTGTCCGTGCACCGGTTGCCGGCGCACGGCTGGCGCTGTTGAACGCAGCCACCAATACGGCCCTGCCAAGCCAGTGTTTTGACGACCCGGTTCAGCAGAATCAGGTGACGGCCCAGGACGGCTTCTACAAGTTCGACCTGAATTTCAGCGATGCGGCCTGTCCGTCGGGCGGCGCCTATCTCATCGAGGTGACGCCGCCGGCCAGCGGTTACCTGGCTGCGCCCTCCCAGATCATTCCGCCGGCCAGCGACGCATCCACGGCGCCGTTCTCCGTGCCCGCCTGCCCCGGCAGCGGGGATGACGCGGTGCCGGCCACCGTCGATTACTGCGAGGCTGTATCCTCTGCGGCAGTGCCGCCGGTATCGGTCCTGCCGCGCACGGCCGGTACCACCTATTATCTGCATCTTCTGCTGAGCAATGGCAGCGTGCCCGGCCAGAGTCAAATTTTCAACAACCCCATTCCCATCGATCCGGAACTGGACGGGGCCGTGGCCATTACCAAGACCTCGTCCCTGATCAATGTGACCAAGGGGTCGCTGGTGCCCTACACGATTACCGTGACCAACGTGTTCGGTGTGCCGCTGTACGATATCAGCATCATCGATCGTTTTCCGGCCGGCTTCAAATACGTGGCCGGTTCCGCCCGCCTGGACGGCAATCCGGCCGAACCGCAAATCAACGGGCGGCAACTGGTCTGGGAGGAGCTCGAACTGCAGGTCAACACGCGGTACACGATCCAGTTTCTGCTGGTGGTGGGTTCGGGCGTCTCCGAAGGCGAATACGTCAACCGGGCGCTGGTGCGTAACACCGCCATCGGCAGCTTTGTCTCGGAAGAAGCCACGGCCACCGTGCAGGTCGTCCCTGATCCGGATTTCGATTGCACGGATGTGATCGGCAAGGTGTTCGACGACCGTGATCTGAACGGCCGGCAGGATGCGGGCGAAGAGGGCCTGGCCGGGGTCCGCGTGGTGACGGCGCGCGGTTTGATCGCCACCACCGGCGAACACGGGCGTTTCCACATCACCTGCGCGGCGGTGCCGGATGAGGATCGCGGCAGCAATTTCATTCTCAAGCTGGATGAGCGCAGCCTGCCCACCGGCTATCGCCTGACCACCGAAAATCCGCGGGTTCAGCGCGCCACCCGCGGCAAGATGCTGCGTTTCAATTACGGCGCGACCATTCACCGCGTGGTGCGCATCGATATTGCCGACGGCGTGTTCGAGCCCGATACCACCGAACTGCGGTTGCAGTGGGTGCCCAAGATCACCCAGTTGCTGGAAGAGCTGAAGAAGGCGCCCTCCGTGCTGCGTCTGTCGTACCTTGCCGATGTGGAACGCGAAGGCTTGGTGCGTGAACGCCTTGATGCGTTGAAGAAAGAGATCACCAGACAGTGGAAGCGATCGGACGGCGGATACCGGTTGGCCGTTGAAACCGAAGTTTTCTGGCGCCGGGGCGCACCGCTTGCCGGCCAGTGACAACAAAATGATGGAACCCATGTCCCCAACTCGATTCATGTTGATACGATTTATATTGAAGCACAGTATCGCCATTTTGTGTTTGTGTGTTGTCTTCGCGGCAGGCGCAGAGGCTTTTTCACCCAAGGAAACAGGGGTCAGGGAAGCGGATACGTGCACGGACGCTGTGGAGAGGCACCTGCCGGCCGATCGCGCCTTGACGCCCTGGATTCACGACCCCGCCATATTCGACAAGGATGAAGGCGATCTCACGGAGATGCGCGAGGTTGTCGAAGAGGATGTTAAAACAATCAAACTGGACAACCTGGTGCCGCCCGTTCATTTCGGCCTGGGTGAGGCGGAAATTCCCGACAACTACCTGACGCTCCTTCGCAATGTGCTCGACAGCATGCGCGACCGCGCCAACGTGCGGCTGCACTTTATCGGTCATGCCGATTCCCTGCCGCTTTTCGGTGAACTGAAAGAGCAGTACGGCGACAATGTGGGATTGTCGCGCGAACGGGCCGGCACCACGGCCGAATACTGCCAGCGGGCGCTGAATCTTCCCCCGGAAGCCATCTCCTACGAAGGCCTTGGCGCAAGCCGGCCGGTGGCTGACAATACGACCGAGGAGGGGCGTCAGCTCAACCGGCGCGTGGAGGTGCAGGTTTGGTACGACGAAATCGGCGAAAAACGGGTCGAAAAGGAAGTGGTCGTCCCCCGTCAGGTGAATCGCGTCAAGGTCTGCCGGAGCGAGACCGTGTGTAAAATGCGATACAAGGAGGGCCACTCCCACCGCGCGCGCGTCAAGAACCTGATTGCCCCCCTGCATTACGACAACGGTATGCTGAGCGTACCGGACGCGTTTTTGCAGAAGGTCAGGCAGGCCCTGAAAAATCTCGGCGCCAAACAGAACGTTGTGGTCAAGTTCACCGCCCATACCGACAACATGCCGCTGAAGGGGCGGGACGAGCGCATCTATGGCGACCATCTGGGGCTCTCCAAAGCAGTTGCCCGGCGCGTTTCCCTGGCGGTTCAGGATGATCTGGGGCTGCCCAATGCCGCCATTGAAAGTGAGGGCAAGGGGGCGTCCCGGCCGGCCGCCGCCAACGACACGCAGCAGGGCCGGGCCCTGAACCGGCGTGTGGAAATCGAGTTCTGGCATGACGACCCCCTGCAGGATCTGCCCGACGAGCCCCAACTGTGCCCGGACACCACCGGTGCCGTAACCGTCTCCCGGGTTTACGATGCGTTGTCCGGCGGTATCGATCCGATCCTGTTTGAAAACGGCCAACCGGTGGTGCCGGCCGGCTACACCGGGCATCTGCGGCAGATAATGGATGAAATCAACGAAAAAGCCAATGTGCGCCTGCGGTTTGTGGGCTACACGGGCAACAAACGCCTGGATCGGCGGACGGCTGCGGTTTACGGGGATGACATCGGTTTGTCCATGGCGCGCGCACGCCGGGCCATGGCGGCTGTCAGCGAGCAGATGGGATTGACGCCGGGGCAGGCGGAGTTTGACGGCCGCGGCTATGTCCACTCCGACGATGTGGTCAACACCGGATTTATCGCATCCGATACGTCGCGCGTCCAGGTGCAGGTTGTTTACGATGAGCTGGTGCCCCGGGATGACTATGAGGGGGTGGAGATCACGCCCCTGACCCGCGAGGTGACTGCGGCCGATCCGTTCGGGCTGAATCTCATGCGCATCACGGTGGACGGAAAACCCCTTGATGATCCGGGCAAATGCAGCTCGGATGTGCAGCGCTGCACCGATGTGGCCCTGGAAAAGGCCAGCATCCAGTTCAAGCACGACAGCCTGAAGCTGGAGCCGCGGCTGAACGTGACCGCCTGGCCGCGCACTATCCGCTATCAGGACCTGGAAGATACGGCGTTTGCCGAAAATCTGGTGTACTTCCGCCTGTACACCAATTACCGCAGCTTTATCGAGGGGGCCGAGGTCAGGATTTTCGAAGATCAGCAGTCCGTCCGCGATACGCCCATGGCTGTCATCGCCCTGGATGACGACGGCATGGCCCAATGGCAACCTGAGTTCGATGATTTTTCAGCGCCGGTCCGCAAGCTGCAATACCTGGTGCGGGTCTACGACAAGAAGGGTTTTTTTGACGAAACCACGGCCCAGCCCCTGTGGGTGGTGGACCGGATCGATCCGTTGGCGGCCCAGGCCGATCCCCGGCGGGAACTGCTGGCCGGTTACGGCGGCAGCCGCATCGCCTTCCGCAATATTGCGCTCAGCGGCGGCACGGTGCAGGCATACGGCAAGGCGATCCCCCCGGGGCACGGGGTGTGGATGGCCGGTTATGCCGTACCTGTGGACAGCAAGGGCGGTTTCGTGGCTGAAGAGATTCTGCCCGAAGGCATGCATACCGTGGAGGTGGCGGTCCTGGACGGGTTCGGCAACGGCGAACTGTTCCTGCGCGACCTGGCATTGAAACGGAGCGACTGGTTCACGGTGGGGATCGCGGACCTGACTTTGTCCGCCAACAGGACCAACGGGCCGGCGGATCTGCTGGCGCCGGACAGGCCCCAATACAGCGAAGATATGAGCCTTCAGGGCCGTCTGGCGTTCTACACCAACGGCAAATTCGATAATGGCTGGTCCCTGACGGCCAGCGCCGATACGCGCGAAGGCCCCCTGGACGAGATTTTTTCCAATTTCATGGACAAGTCCCCCGACGCCCTGTTCCGGCGAATGGACCCGGATTACCACTACCCGACCTTTGGGGATGACAGCACCGTGACGGAAGATGCGCCCACCAAGGGCAAGTTTTACGTCAAGATGAAAAAAGATGAAACCTACGGGCTCTGGGGCAATTTCAAGGTCGGGTACGCCGATAATGACCTGGCCCATGTGGACCGCGGGCTGTACGGCGCCAATGTGCATTACCAGCCCCTTGACACCACCGGCTTTGGCGAGCCGCGCCTGCTGGTGGACGGGTTTGCCGCCGACCCGGGTACCGTGGCGGGACGCGATGAGTTCCGCGGCACGGGCGGGTCGCTCTATTTCCTGCGCCGCCAGGACGTTCTGGAGGGGTCCGAGAGCGTGCGCATCGAAGTCCGCGACAAGGATTCGGGGATGGTCCTGGGGACCAGGAGCCTGACCGCAGTGCTCGATTACGATATCGACTACCTGCAGGGACGGATTCTGTTGGCCCAGCCCCTGCCCGCAACCGCGGACGACGGCCTGCTGGTGGACAGCGGTTCAATCAGCGGGAACCCCGCTTTCCTGGTGATTCGCTATGAATACACCCCCGGGTTCGATGACCCGGACACCGTGGCCACCGGCGGCCGGGTGCATTACTGGTTCAACGACCACGTCAAGGTCGGCATGACCGCCAGCCGGGATGAAGAAGCGGAGAGTGAAAACAGCCTGGAAGGCGCGGATTTGACCCTGCGCAAGTCCGCAGGGTCGTGGCTCAGGCTGGAAGCAGGACATACCAAAGGTCCGGGCCTGCTGGCCGCGACCTCCATCGACGGCGGCTACAGTTACGACACCTCGGATGTTTTTGACGACAGCGAAGTCGATGCCTCGGCCTATCGCGTGGATGCCAGTGTGGGGTTTCAGGACTTTTTTGAAAACGGGCGCGGCCGGGTCACTTTCTATCTGCAGGATCTTGAGGCGGGCTATTCGGCACCGGGCCTGGCCACCGCCCGGGATCTGACCAAATACGGCGCAGAGGCGCAGATGCCGTTCAGCGATTACCTGGGCGTGCGCCTGAAGGTGGACAAGCAGGATCAGCAAGAGGGACTCGAGACCGAGGCCGGCGAGTTGAATATCGATTACCGGATGGGCGAGAACTGGACCTTGAGTTCGGGGGTGCGCCGCGACAGCCGCAAGGACAACTCGGCGTTGGTGTCCGCGACCCAGGAAGAGGGCGACCGCACGGATGCGGCGCTCCGGCTGCTGTACGATTCCCGTACACGATGGACCACCTATGGTTTTGTGCAGGAAACCATTCAGACCACCGGCAACCGTGAGGAGAACGGCCGTGTCGGGGTGGGCGGCAGTTACCGCTTGAGCGACCGGTTCAACGTGGCCGCTGAGGTCTCCGAAGGAGATCTGGGCACGGGCGGCAAGCTCGAGACCGAGTACCTCTATTCCGACCGGACCACGCTGTACCACCATTATGCTCTGGAGAACGAGCGGGCCGATACCGGTCTGCAAACCAGGAAGGGCAATATGGCTTCCGGTTTCCGTACCCGTTATTCGGACAGCGCGAGCGTCTACCT
>JBFFHG010000055.1:0-9909 GCA_041557055.1 Desulfosarcinaceae bacterium | reverse complement strand
CTTTTCCCGCTGATGATTTCATCTATCACTATGTTGGAGGTGTCGATGAGGGTGCGCTGCTGGCGCTCGGCCCCGCCGCTATGGCTCTCTACGCGACCGAATGCGCTGTGGGCCTCCTCGATATGGCGGATCGTGGTTTTGCGTGGATCGCCAAGGGCTTTTTTAAAGTAGTTGCCCGGTTCGCCGGCAAGGGCCGTCTGATAATCATTGGGCGTGACCATGCTGTAATCCACCATCAGGCCTTGCTCTTCCAGGGTGGCAAGATTGTTGCCGATACTTTTTTTGAGGGCCCATTTGAGCAGCGGTGTTCTGGAAAGGCGTTTGTAGAATCTCAACCGTTTTCGACGGACGATCTCCATGGCCAGGGTGGGATCGACCTCTTCCACGGACTTCCAGAAAGGTTCGTTGGCCAAAAGTTCTTCCTTTTTGCGTTGCAGGTCGATTTCAGGGAGCACTTGATCATTAAAAATCACCTTTTCAATGGTTTCGGTGACCGTGGAGGTTTTGCCGCTGCCGCTGGGGCCTACGATCAGCAGCAAAGGCGCCTTGGGAATGGTGGCGTCGGAGACATACTCTTTGCGGATATGGGCGCGGTAGACTTTTTCAAACAGCGCTTCCAGTTCAACCGGGACGTGGACGTCACGCAAGCCATGATCCAACAGCGAAATCAGATAGAGGTAGTCTTTGGCGGTAACCTCCTTTTCCAGGATGCGGTTCCAGGCATCCTGGGGGTTGGTCTGACCTGAAATTTCAAACCGTTTTTGCCAGTCGGTCAGAATTTCAGGATCTTCGAGCACATTGAAGTGTTTTTCCGGTGTATCCATGATAAATGAGAGCAGGGTCTCGAGGATGCTGTTGATCCAGCCGGCCGGCGGCTTGTACTGATTGAGGCGCGCCCGCATGAAGGATTTGGTTTCATAGGGCCACTGACTCACCAGGGTCTTGATCTCCCGGATGCGCTGCTCGGGCAGCCGAACATAGGTGATTTTTTTAGTCAGCCGACGGGGCATTGCGGGTCTACTTCTTTATAGAAGGGGTGGATCTGTCCGGTGCGTCCATGGATGGCAGTGTCACGCCAGGGGCGCCCTGGGTATTCTGAATAACCACCGTTCGCTGGCCCTCCTGGTTTTTTTCATAGGCTGTGGCCCATTTTTGTTGGGTCAGGAACTCCAGGATGGCTGTGTCAGTGGCGCCGTCCCGGCGGCCTATGCTTTTTTGCAATGCGGTGATGCCGTCCACATAGGCAGCGTATAGCTTGAGGATGCGGCTGGCCTCCTGGTCGGCAGCGTAATTCTCGGCCTCGGCGATGAGTTCGCGGCGTTTTTTCTCTTCGGAGGCCGCCACCAGTTTGTCGCCGAAGCGGGTCTCCTTAAGGACAAAACTGACCACTTCGATACCGTATTTTTTTTCCAGGGTAGGGCCGCCCACATTGATGGGCTGTGATTTCAGGGCTGAAAAGATGCGCTCCTTGATGACCTCGCGGGCCGATATCAATTCGTCAACTTTTTCGGCCTGCAGCAGGTCTTTGACGATACCGTCGTAATCTCCCTGGAGCAGATTCATGGCATCCAGGTTTTCAATGGCCCAGGTGTGCAAGTCCTGAATGCGGTAGGTCAGAACCGCCGAGGTCCATAAAGCCACGTTGCCCTTTGAAATCATGCGCATGGGTTCGGCCTGACCGCCCAAAAAAAGGTGCTGGTTCATCAGGGAGACCTCCTGCTCGATGCGGGTGAAAAATGGCAGCCGGATATGCCAGCCCACATCGGTGACCGCTTGGCGCTCGCCGCCGAAGCGTTCCAGAACGACAGCATAATTCATCTTGACCTTGTAAATGGTTTTGGTGGCATATATCAGCGCCACCAGGCCGTAGACCAGACAGGCCAGGGTGACCAGCGCCAGGGTGCGCCGAATCAGTTTAAGAACGAAGGATCGTCTGAGAAACTCTTTGCGCTCCTGGATTTCCCCCATGGTCGCTCCTTTGGGCTACGCAATGGTTTGAAAAGATGACGGTTAAACATCGGTTTTCAACCTTTGAATGGGTGAAAACCAAAAACCGGATAGCCTGTTTCGGGGTCAAGAGCCGATTCGCCGGTGATTTAAGGGTCAGGCCCTCAACCGGAAAACAGTTAAATTAGAACATAAAAGGCGCTATCCGGCAATCAAAAACCGGGCTGCATATGGACACCCTGACGGTGGTCCGCATTCACGGTCGCTGTTTCGGAACCAATGTGGCATGATCAACTTCAAACATTTGATGCTTTGACATTTTGAATGTGATATTTGAAATATATTCCGGCCTTACGAGGTTCCGGCAAGCATTTCAGGGTCGAGCATCAGAGGGAAGGGGCCTGCATATGACCAATGATTTTTACAAACCGTCTTTGATATTTCGCAACGGACATGTTCAAACGTTATATCCGAGCCTGTTCCGCAAAGTTGCGGATTTTACCTATCAACGCGAAAGAATTGATACAGCCGATGGCGATTTTCTGGATCTGGACTGGTCCAGAGTCGGCAGCCGTCGTTTGGTTTTAATCAGCCATGGGCTGGAGGGTAATTCCGACCGGCATTATGTCCGCGGCATGGTTAGAACCTTCAACGCAGCGCATATCGACGCGTTGGCCTGGAATCATCGCGGCTGCAGCGGCGAGCCCAATCGGTTGTTGCGCTTGTACCACAACGGCGTGACCGATGATTTGCACCGGGTTGTGACCCATGCGATCCAGGCCGGCGGATATGAGGCCGTTTATCTGGTGGGTTTCAGTTTGGGCGGTAATCTGAGCCTTCTCTACCTGGGAAGGGAAGCGCCAAGCCTGCCCCATCGGCTTAGGGGGGCGGTGGTTTTTTCCGCGCCCTGTGATTTGACCGACGCCGTTCGTCAAATGGATAAGCGCTTCAATGCCATTTACATGCATAGATTCTTAAGGATGTTGCATGAAAAAATCAGGGCCAAACAGCCCAGGTTTCCTGAAGCCCTGGATGATACCGATTATGACCGCATAAAGACATTCCGGCAGTTTGACGAACGCTACACGGCTCCCTTGCACGGTTTTAAAAGCGCCGGGGATTATTGGGAACGATGCAGCAGCAAACCATGGCTTGAACAGATCAATGTTCCCACGCTGATCGTGAACGCCCTGGACGATCCTTTTTTGGCCGGTGGTTGCTACCCTGTTGCGGAGTGTCGCGAGAATCCTTGTGTGACCCTTGAGACTCCCCGTTACGGCGGCCATGTCGGGTTTGTGGCCTTCAATCCGGAGGGACGATACTGGTCGGACGAACGCGCGCTGCGTTTTCTGCAGCCACTGGATGGGGGTTAGAAAAACGTTTTTATGACAATTTGCCCAGGGCGCGCCGCACGGCCTCGCCCAGCTTTTTCCTGGTAATCGGTTTTTCAAAATAAAGTTTGATTCCAATGGACGCTGCAACATTCTGGTCGATTTTTTCGTTATACCCGGTGCACAGGATGATTGGCAGATCAGTCCTTGTTTTGAGCATCTCTTTTGCCAGAAGAGCGCCGGTCATTTTGGGCATGGTCATGTCGGTGATGACCAGATCATAGGATTGGGGCTCTGCTCTGAAGCATTCAAGAGCCGTGACAGGGTCGGTGTGAGCCGAAACCGAATATCCCAGACGTTTGAGCACCTCGGTGCCCATGTTGGTGATGGCGGTTTCATCATCGATGAACAGAATTTTACCGTTGCCGGTGGACGGTGCTTTATAATCGTCGTCGGTTGGTAAGACGCCATCCTCCGAGCAAGGCAGCAAAACCGTGAACGTGCTTCCTCGGCCCACCATACTTTCCACATGAATTGCGCCGCCGTGGTTTTGGACGATGCCGTGAACCACGGACAAGCCCATGCCTGTGCCGGCCCCCACCTCTTTGGTCGTAAAAAAGGGATCAAAAATCCTATCCAATAACGCATCTTCCATTCCGTTGCCGGTATCGCTTATGCTCAATTCGGTATAACGGCCGGGTGGCAGGTGGCCATGATAAAACGAGCGGCTTGATTCCAGAACGAGGTTGTGTAACGAAATGCCGAGCGTTCCGCCGTTGTCGCTCATGGCGTGAGCGGCGTTGGTGCACAAATTGAAGATGATCTGATAAATCTGGGTGGCGTCTCCGGTGACCTTGCATATATCCGGTTCGATCTCGTTTTGCATATCGATGGTGGTCGGTATGGAGGCGCGCACAAGTTCGATGCTTTCTTTTAGCAGTGCCGTCATGTCAATGGCTTTGGGTTCAATTTTGGCATTGCGGCTGAAGTTGAGAAGCTGCCTGACAATATTCTTGGCTCTCATGCTGCCTATCTCTATTTGCCGCAGAAATTCCTGCACTGGGCTGTCGGCCGGGGTGTCCTCAATGGAGAGTTCCGTATTGCCGATGATGATGCCCAGAACATTATTGAACTCGTGTGCGATGCCGCCCGCCAGGGTGCCGATGGCTTCCATCTTCTGGGATTGACGAAGTTGAGCCTCCAACTTCTCTTTTTCCTTTTCAGCTTGCCGGCGCGCCCAAATGCCCTCCTTCAACCGCATACGCAAATCATTGATGGCTTTGGCCAGATGATCCAGTTCATCGGGTCGCAGAAATTTGCCTTCGCAACGATTGAGATCAAGGATTTCATCCATTTTGTCAAAGTCCAGCTTTTGGGTATAGTCCGCAATTTTGGTCAGATGGCGTGCAAAGGTAACCTGGAAAATAACAAAGACCGCAAATACCCACAACAGGACCGCCATGGCGTTGACGATCAATACGAGGGCGGCGCGTTCCTTTAACCGCTGAAAAACATTGGCCAGTGTCGCTTTTACCATCAGGGTGCCCACGGATATCTCCAAATGGCCGATGGTGGTATATGTCAGCGCAAATGTATCGATGATTGCTTTTTCAACATCGGGGTTGCCGACAAAAATGCGGTGAGGATTGTTTTTGCTGAATTCCGTAACTTCCAGGTATTCGACGTCCTGCAGTTGCAGCGCACCTTTGAGTTGCAATGACAATTGAGGCTCGTCCATGTTGTAGGCGCTGGTGGTAATGGCGGGGACGTAGCTCTCCTTGATGAATTCGAGATTGGCGTAAACCATTCGTTTGTCATGCTGGTAATTGTAGTAGAGTTGGATGGCGCTGACCAGCAGTGAAAAGAGAAGGCTGAAGGCTGTTACGTAAAGCAGCAGTCGGATGGAAAGATAGCGATTTTTCCACAAGGAGAGGTTCTGTGCCATATCCATCAGTTCATCTGGTCCGTCAACTCAGGAAACGTTGCAGTAATACAACTCCATAGCATCAGAATTGTCTTCTAATTACAACAGGATACGTACCACCCCCGGGAAATACGCGTAAAAATAATTTCTGATTATCCGCAGTCGAAAATGTGCGACTCAACCATGAGATGGAAATATAATACTACTATAACAGGGATTGTCCGGTCAATACAAGAGGGGCAAAATGACCAGGGCAATCCCATATCTTTTTTGAGGTTGTTGGATGTTGCGTTGAATTCAAAGATAAAAAAATGTCAAATAAGGGATGCGATTCTCCTGTTGATCAGCCGATACATGCCGATATTTCATTCTTCAATCCGGCTTGTGCGGCGATGGCGGAAAAACGCCTAAGGCCTGCCTGTTGGTCGTCGCACTGCGCGGTAATCCACTGGCAAAACTTTTCAAAAGCGCGTCCGCTGTGAATCAATTCCTTTGCGACGGATACGCCTGTCGGCAGGTCGGCCGCCTGGTCGGCCAGATAGAGAATGGCTCCGGCATTGGCGCAGACCAGATCGATACACGCCGGATGATCGATGCCGCTGATCACTTGGACGAAGCGAACCGCCTCTTTGTGCACATCGCCTTGGGCGGCCACGGCTGCATAGCAGCCTCTGCTCAAACCCATCTCTTCCGGCACAAGACGGTACGAGCTGTGCGTTCCGTCGGGGAAAAATTCCTGAACCGCTGTTTCTCCGATGGTGGAAATTTCATCCATGCCCTTTTGGCCGTCCACATCAAAGCCGTGCACCACCATGGCGCGTTGATAGCCGATGGCCTGCATGATTCCCATGACTTTGTCCATTACCGGTTCGGCATAGACACCGCGCAACCCGTGGGTGGGCCGGCAGGGACTGGCCAGGGAGGCCGCAATGTTTAAGGTGGAGCCGAAACGGATCTGGCTTAAGATCCGAAACAGGGCATTGGGATGGACCTGCGGGCTCATGCCGTTGAAAATACCGATGCCGGTGCGGGTGATGCTTTGGCCCACCTGATGCACCGAACACTCTACATTGATGCCCAGTGCATCCAGTATATCCACTGTTCCGCACATGGATGTCAGGGCCCTGGCTCCGTGGCGGGCCATGCGGACACCGCCGGCTGCCGCCACAACGGCTGCTGCCGTGCTGACATTAAAAGTTTTGAGTGCATCCATGCCCGTTCCGGAGTTTTCAACCAGGGGCTCGGCCGGGTCGATTTCAATTTTGCAGGTATCCAGCGCCACGATTGCTTCCCAGGCCCCGGCGATCTCCTCGCTGGTTTCGCCTTTGGCGGTCAGTGCGGCCAGAAAGGCACCCTGATGCAAATCGGGCTGGCCGTTTTCCATCAGCTCTCGGAACATGGCATGGCATGCTTGGCGGGAAAGATTTTTCTTTTCCACAAGTTTTTGAATCTGCCGGCCGAATTCACGCAGAGAGGATTCATCAAAAGTCATGGCAACTCCTTCAGATGCCCGGGTAAAGCAGAATTTTGATGCTTTCACGGCTTTCCACCAGTCGAAGCGCCTCTTCCAGGTCTTCCAACGGCAGGCGGTGGGAAATCATATCATCAACCGGTACGTTTCCGTCGTCCAACCACGCCAGCGCCAGAACCCCATGCCGAAAAGAGCATCCATAGTCACCCACCAAAGTTTGTTCATGATAGTGCAACCGGTTGAAACCGATGGTGATACCGTCATCATGGGCCAATAGCCCCGAAAAGACCACCAATCGGCCTCTCGGGGCCATGCGGGTCAGGGCTTCCTGATAAGCCTGCGGCGAACCCACGGCAGCGATGCAGACATCGAAGGATCGATCCGTACAACTGGAAATGCCGTTGGCAAAGGTTCGGCGGCGCTTATGGGGTTCGATGTTGCTGGCCAGGGCGCCCATGGCCCTGGCCGCCCTGGCCAGCAACAGACCGGCTGGACCGGCCCCCCAGATGCCCACGCGGTCACCGGGCTGAACGCGCCCCAGCTCAAGGGCGTTGAGGCAGCATGAGAGGGGTTCGGCCAGCACGGCCGTATCCGGCGAAAGCTGATCCGGGACGCTGATAAGGCTTTGGACCGGGGCAATCACTTCACCGGCAAATCCGCCATCCCGGTGAAACCCCATGATCTGCATGCTGCGGCACAAATTCTCGGCCCCCCGGGCGCAAGCAGGACATCGACCACACCAGACGCCGGGATAGATATAGACCCGGTCATCCATATCAAAACCGGCTGCCCCTGAACCCTTGGCGATGATTTTTCCCACCACCTCTTCACCGGGGATGCGCGGCAGCACCAAGTCACGGTGACCGTGCCGGATAATCTTCAGATCTGTGCGGCAAAGCCCGGTCACTTCCACGCGGACCAGCACTTCATCATTGCGTAAAGGGCGTAGCGCTTTGCGGGTCCACTCAAAACGTCCGATTTCGGGAACCAGGATGCAATTTGTTTCCATTTGGATTTTCACGTACGATCCAGCAGCATCTGGATATCACTGCTGATCTGATTCTCTTCAGTGCAGGTGCGGCCGCCGACAGCTTTGATCATGGAAAATCCGTCCAGCAAGGGATTGATGCCCAGTTCCACGATTTGTTTGGCCTGGTCGATCCCGTCGGGTTTTGCCATGGCCATCCAAGCCATGCCCCAGGTGATCAATTCGCGGACTTTGGCCACCATGCCTTCGGTGTGCAGATAGAAGACCTGATTGTTCTTTTCCGTGAGCCCCTTGCCAAGGGCTTTGAAATCGGGGTGGCTGCCGAGGTGGCTTGTTTCAGCCGCATCCAGCATGCTTTTGAGCAAGGTGCGGTTGATGGCCAGGGTGCAGAATCCCTCGGAAAAGGCATAGGCCGGGCTCAAATTGGCCCCGGCCGGCAGCATGACGTATTGGAGGTCGGTTCCCCGGTACGCTTCCTGCTGCAGGGGCATATTGAACTGGCTGATTTGTTGCTTGATCAGTTGATCGATGCGATCGGGTTGTTTGATTTCGATAAACAGGGCCAGTTCGGGGATGGGGAACATCCCGTCCATGTTGATATCGTTGATCAGCAGTCCGGCCTGGGTGCCGAAAGCTTCCAGCAGGGCCTCAAGTTGCATGCCTGTCTTGGTGGCAAAGGATTGCTTGATTTGCGCCACGGATTCGGGTGTCATGCCGGGGTGTTGCTGGATCTGCTGCCAGTAGAGCTTCAGATCAAAGGTGTTTTGCCAGCTATAGAGCAGCACATCAGCCGGTGCATGCTTGAGAGTGGGGTTGGATGCCGGTGCGATCGAAAGGGCCCGGGTCAGGCCTGGGGACATTTGTTGCCTGTCGATTCCCACGATCATTTTTGAACGCACCAGGGGAGTGCCGTCATCAAACTTCGCCAGATTGATGGTCTCGATTCCCTGCATGCCTTCGAGCTGGGTTTTGAGCAGGTTCATTTGGGGGGCCTTTTCCGCCTGGCGGCCGACGGCTTCGCCAAGCAAGGCGATTGCTCGACCGGCAGCGGCAAAGGCGATCAGGTCGGTCTGGCCATTCTTGAACATACCAGCGCAATGGCGTTGATAGGTCTGGGCATGCAGCAGGGAGGTTTCTGGCTGCAAAGACTGTTCCAGGCAGCGTTGGACCGGCAATGCCGACAGACCGGCGATTATCAGTCCGTCGTTCAAAGCGTAGTAAACCGTTTTGCCGTTGTCCAGGGCGAATTGATTGATTCGCCACTGTTGATAATCTTGGGTCTGCACGGAAATCTGGGTTGCAAACATGCTGCTGAGACTCTCCAGAACGCGGGTCGGCTGTTTGGGTCTGGCCACCAGCACTGCGGCGTCCAGAAGGGGCTGCAGATCGTTGTTCTCGAACTGTTGCGGATCAAGGGAAATGTTCAGTACCGCCACGGAGATATCCTGGCCGAAGAGGGCGTCAAACCAGGGGCTCTGTGTTGCGGCCTTGAAGGTCTCAAGACCTTGCGTGATTTTCAGGCGCTGATCCGGTTGAACCTCCATGGCCGCCATAAGGCGTTGCAGGTCGATACCGGCCAGGGACCGCCCCATGCGCCCGTCATTAAATCGTTCAATCTGCTTTTTCAATTCACAAATTCGCACCATGGCCAGGGTGTTGCCGGGCAACACGGCTTCCATGGCGGTCTGCCGGGCAAAGGGTTGATAGAAGTAGACATAGGCTCCTGCTGAAGCAGTCAGAACGGCAATGACCGACAGGATAACGATTTTTCGCATACAGACCTCCGCTATGGGTAGAAACAGTTTTAAAGCGCCCCTTCTGTGTATCAAAACGCGTCTCCGATACTTAGCATCAATCCGCAGTTGACGCAATTCAGGGAACGTCAAAATCAATACCGGCGCACAGTCTCTGCTGTGCCGCTGCTACTTGCTGTTGATGTTTTGCTTTGCGCCGACAAGCACCAAAATGCCCGCCAGCGCTGCAAGCAGGGAGGCCGCCAGAATGCCCAGCTTGGCGAAGGCGATTAACTGCGGGTCGTCAAATGAGAGGCCGCCGATAAAGAGCGACATTGTAAATCCAATGCCGGCCAGGCAACCGGCGCCGATGATATGGCGGTGGTTTACGCCTTTTGGCAGTTGGATATGCAGCCAACGGGTGGCAGCCAAAGTGAACAGGCCGATCCCCAGAGGCTTTCCGATCAGCAGTCCCAGTCCCACCCCCAATGTGACCGGGTGCGCCAGGGCCAGGG
>JBFFHG010000054.1:0-9924 GCA_041557055.1 Desulfosarcinaceae bacterium | reverse complement strand
TTTGGGTTGGATTTGTTCGATCAGAAGGCTGCAAAACCGGAGCAATAGCAAGCTCTTTTGAGGATTTTGCAGCCTTCTGATCGGGCGAAGATGGCCGGAAGCCGGGACGGATAAAATGTGAATTTATTTTTGCGCCGCCCCTTAGCCCTCTTCAACGATAATCCGAATCTTCTGAAAATCCTCGGGTTCAAATTCCTCTATGTTCCTGCCGCGTTCCATCAGGGCGGCAATTTGCCTGTGGGCGCTCTCGTACATCCCCATGGCTGCGGAGAGACGGTCGGTCATCATATCCTCCTCCCCCAGTTCGGCATAGGTCTCCTTGAGCAGCTTGCGCCCCGCTGCCAAGTGGTGTTCGATTTTGGAAAAGATCGCTTTGCGCTTTTCATGCTGCCGTCGCTCGTTGGTAATGATGGGCAGCAAACGCTGGACGGAAAACTCGATCAATACATCCCGGGGGGCATTGAAGTGGTTGGCGATATCCTCCAGGCTCATCAAGGCGTTGCGGCTCATCACGTAGGTCTTCTGAATTCGGTTGGCAGCCTCCAACCGGGCGTTTTTGAATTTGCGCGCGATGGCGCTGAGGGTGTCCGTATCCTGAAACAGATGGTCGAAAAGGGATTTTTGCTTGATTCCCAATTGGCCCGACACAATACATATGGCCTCAATGCAATTATTGCTCAGTTTGAAGGTTGCGCGCACCGACTGGCGCCCTTTGAGGCCGGCAAAATCCGATTGGAAAACATCACTGAAATCGGCTCGATCGGAAGGGTTGTTTTCGGTCATATCCCGCCTCATGCTATATGAATGATCTGGTCAAAACGATGCCTTATTATCATAAAAACACACATTATCAATATAGGATTGAAGGTTTAGTAATGCAAGTCATAAAAAACCGCCCGATGGATGGAACCATGGGCGGTTATAAAGATAATCGTATATCGGCCGAGGTTTCAATGGCCGGATATGCACCCCCTGTCAATGGTCTGTCGCCGCGGGGCCGTTAACCTTTCGTCACAGTCCGGGCGGCAGTTCACAGGTGTCGGATGCGATTTTGGCTTTGCGGGTTTCCACATAGTGGGCGCCTGCCAGGGCGGCCAGGCAACCATCCCCGGCAGCCAGCACAATCTGACGCGCGTATCGTTCCCGCAGATCACCCACCGCGAAAATGCCGGGGATGCTGGTTTCGCACTTGTCATCGGTGATCACAAAGCCCTCCGCACTCAGGCGAATGCCGGCCGGCACCACCTGGTTGTTGGGCTCAAACCCGATGAAAACGAACACGCCGTCAATGGGCATGTCGCGCTGTTCGTGGCTTTGGGTGTCCTGCAAAGTGACCGCGTTGACCCCCTGGTCTCCGGCCTTAATCTCCACCGGGATGGTGTTCCAGAGTATTTCGATATTGCAGTCCGCTTTAACGCGCTGTTGCAGAATCATACTGGCCCGCAACGCATCCCGGCGATGCACCAGATAGACTCTGGAAGCCAGTTTGGCCAGGTAAAGCGCCTCTTCACAGGCGCTGTCGCCGCCGCCCACCACCATGACCTCTTTACCCCTGAAAAAAAAGCCGTCGCATACGGCGCAATAAGAGACGCCCTTGCCGTAGTAAGCCTCTTCACCCGGGATACCCAGTTTGCGGGGACTGCCGCCGGTGGCCAGAACCACGGCATGGGTCTTCAGGACCTGACCGCCGGCCAGATGAACCGTATGGTGATCCAGCCCCGGCGCCAGGGCCGCCACCTCTTCATTGATCTCCTCAAGACCGTAGGCCCGGGCATGCTCGGCAAATTTCATGCTGAGTTCGGCCCCGCTGATATGGGCAAATCCAGGATAATTTTCCACTTCATCCGAAAGGTTGACCAGCCCTCCGGGCACGGCTTTTTCCACCACCACGGTTTTCATGGCTGCCCGCATGGCGTAGATGGCCGCGGTCAGGCCGCCGGGTCCGCCACCCACAATGATCAGATCGTATATGTCGGCCATCATGCAACTCCTTTTTTAAATAAATCTCGATCGGCATGCGCCTCAGCGCAACCGTGAACTTTGAACCCGTCACCCATGGTCGTTATTTCCCCTTTTTCAGCGCCTCATTGAGCATCTCGCCAAGGGAGCCCAGGGAGTTGCCGACGGTACCGCCGGCTTCGGTTTTCTGGGACAAGCGGCGCCAGTTGTCCTCGTCCTCGCGATCCCCCAACCCCAGCGAGATTTTGCGTTCGTCGGCCTTGACGGCCGCCACCACCACATCAATGGCGTCACCGGGTTTAAGGGCTTCGATACGGGCGGCATTGGGGGACTCTTTAAGCACCGACCTGGGCAGCAACCCCACGATACCGGGCGCCAGGGTCACAAAAAAGCCGAACTTCTCCTTCTTCTCCACTGTTGCGTGCACCTTTTGGCCCGCGGTGAATTTTTCCGCCACATCCTGCCAGGGGTCGCCCTCAGCGTCCCGGATGCTCAGGCTGATGCGCCGTTTGGCGGTATCCACTTCCTTGACAACCACTGAAATGCTCTGGCCCGGCTGAACGATCTCCTGGGGGTTGAGGACTCTTTTGGTGTAGCTCATTTCACTGATATGCACCAATCCGTCGATCCCCGGCCGGATCTCCACAAATGCGCCAAAAGGCGCACACCGAAGCACTTTACCCACCCGTTTTTGCCCGGCTTTGATATCCAGCGCCGCCCGTTCCCAAGGATCACCGGCCACCTGTTTGGCGGAAAGGGAGATTTTCATTTGCTTCTGACCCGGCTCGATGCGTAAAACTTTAACCTCGATCTTATCTCCGGGATTTACCGCCTCTTCCGGCTTTTCCAATCGCGACCAGCTCAGTTCGGAGATATGGACCATCCCCTCCACACCGGGAACCAACTCGACAAAAGCGCCATAGGGCATCAAACGGGTAACCCGCCCGGTGAAAACCTGATCCACGGCCAGATCCTGCATAAAGGCCTGCCGGACCTTTTGAAGCTCAACCTCCAGCAGAGCCCTGCGGGAGACCACAATATTGCGACCGCCTTCGGTCAGTCTGGTGATACGGAACGAATAGGTCTGGCCCACATAGCTTTCGCCGTTTTCCACATACTGGGTGTCGATCTGGCTGATGGGACAAAAAGCGCGGCGTTTGAGCACCTCGATCTGAAAACCGCCTTTAATGGTCTGGACCACTTTGCCCTCCACGGGGATGGCATTGTCAAAGGCCTCCTTGAGCATGCTCAGCCCGCCAATGCCGGCAATGGCCTTGGAGAGGCGGATTTCGCTCTCATTGGCTTCCACCACGAACAAATCCAATTCGTCACCCACGGCATAGGGCAGCTCACCTTTGTCGTCCCGCAGCTCTTCAACCTCTACAATGCCGTCGGCTTTGGTGCCGGTATCCACAAACACCGCTTTGTCAGTGATGGAAATAATTTTGCCGTGAATTTTGTCCCCCACCCGAATGTCGTCATTCATCCCGGCGGAATAGGACTCAAACAGCTCGGCAAAGCTCTCTGCCTGCTCCTCGCTGGATGAATCATCCGGGTCGTCAATAAAGCGCTCGTCATCCATGGTTTATCCTTCTAATGGGTTGGATTTGTCTCCCGGTAATCTGGGAAAGGCAACTTCACCAAAAAACGAGCTATTTTGCAAGGAATAATAAACAACGCCCGGGCTTTGCCGACAATTGCCGACACCCCGCCTGAACAGTTGCAAAATCAGCAAGGGTTCCTATATTTACCCATGACCGTCAGGCCTGACGCCTGAGTTCCAAAAACTTGAAAAGGAGCACTGAATTCAGATGGGTAATCAATTTCGTACCGCCCTTTTGCTGGCGATCATGACCGTTTTCGTCATCCTCATCGGCCGCATGATCGGCGGCCCCACAGGGATGACAATGGCTTTTGTCTTTGCTATCGGAATGAATTTTTTCAGTTACTGGTTTTCGGACAAAATCGTTCTGCGAATGTACAGCGCCCGGGAAGTCACCCCGCAGCAGGCACCCGAATTGCACCAGATGGTCGCCACCCTGGCCCAACGGGCCAATCTGCCCATGCCGCGTGTCTACATCATCCCCAAAGAGACACCCAATGCCTTTGCCACCGGCCGGAATCCGGAGCATGCGGTGGTGGCGGTCACCCAGGGCCTGCTCAAACTGATGGAGCGTGACGAAATCATGGGGGTCCTGGCCCATGAAATGGCCCATGTCAACAACCGGGATATTCTGATCGGTTCCATTGCCGCCACAATGGCCGGCGCCGTTATGGTTCTGGCCAGCATGGCCCGCTGGGCAGCCATCTTCGGGGGAGGGCGCGGCGATGACGACGAAGGCGGCATGGGGGGGTTGGGCCTGATCGTCATGTCCTTCATCGCCCCCATCGGCGCCATGATTATTCAAATGGCCATCTCCCGATCACGGGAATACCTGGCGGACGCCACCGGCGCCCGGCTGGCCGGCAGCAGCGCGGGTCTGGCCAACGCCCTTGAAAAACTGGGGACTTATTCTCAGCGTCTGCCCATGAACGCCAACCCTTCAACAGCCCACATGTTCATTGTCAACCCGTTGTCGGGCCGCAGCCTGATGAGCCTGTTTTCCACCCACCCCCCCATGGCGGAACGCATCGCCCGACTGCGGGGCGCGCGGCCCAACCCTCACGCAGAGGGTCCCAAACCACCCAAAACACCAACGCCGCCCGCACCGCCGAAATCACCGGGAAGCGCCCCAAATAGCGGCACTGAAAAAGGTCGGGCCTTCTGGGACAAGTTGTCTAAATAGCGTCCATCCAGAAATAGGATGAACTCTATTCAGGCTAACGATAAAGAAGAAGACCAAATGATGAGAAAAAGAAAAACGCGACGCTATTGCTTTCGACAATCTAATAAGTGGTATTGATCCGCTTGATATAACAAGCGAATTGAAACAGGCATTATCCGATAGCCGGCGATAATACCAATTGTGTTTTTCACAAAGAAGATAAAAGCCCGCCGGTTTGATTCAGGGGGCGCGCAAAAGCGACTCGGCATTTTATGCATCCCCTCTTCAGGAAGACTGAAACATCAATTTTATCCATACGCAAGACGGCCTTAAACCACACTACGCAACTTCGGGCGCCTTGAGTGCGGGCATGCCCAGCTCGGCGGCGGTGGGGATGTGGCGGGTCACAATCTTGGTTTTGGGCAGGGAATTGAACTCTGTGGCCGTGGCCGCGGTGTAAGCGCCCATCATGTGCCCCACCACCAGATCCCCCAATTGCAGTTCCGGCAGCGCCACATCTTCGGCCACCAGATCGATGCTGTCACAGGTCGGCCCGGCCAAAACGCTGGGGAATCTGCGCTCATCATCGGAAAAAAACTCCAACGGATAGCGCATGTGATCGAAAATCTGGCCGCTGAAAGCACCATAGACGCCTTCATCCAGGTAGTACCACCGCAAGCCGCTGCGCTGCGCTCTGCCGATCACCGTGGCGATGCAGGTCAGGGCGGGTCCGGAGATGAAGCGACCCGGCTCGGCGATCACGCTTACATTCGGCGGCAGGGCTGCCAATGCATTCCGGATCGGCGCACAGTAGCTGTGGATGTCCACCTTGACGCCATCATAGGAGATTGGAAACCCGCCGCCGATATCCAAGATGCTCATGGGGGCGGGGCCCCTGTCCCAGAAACGCCGCATCAGGGTATTGCAGGCCTCGATTGCCTTGACCTGCTGCTCGGCATTGCTGCATTGAGACCCCACATGAAATGCGAGCCCTTTAATGTGAATGCCCAGTCTGGCCGCCAGGGAGAGCATGCCGTCGGCCTCCGCCACGGTGCAGCCGAATTTTTTGGACAGATCCACGATGGCGGCCTGACTGCGGAAACCGAGGCGAATCAGCAACCCCACCCGATGCTTGTATGGCAAAAATTTCAACAACTCGTCGGTGTTGTCCACCACGAAAGTTGTGCAGCCAAACCTCAGCGCATCACGAATATCCTTGTCCCGCTTGACCGGGTGGGTATGAATGGTCCGCCGGGCAAAGAGGTGCAGGCCGCGCACCAACTCGATCTCCCCGCTGGAGGCCAGATCGAAACCAGCTCCCATATCAGCCAGCAGACTCAGGATGGCCGGATGGGGAAGAGATTTGACAGCATAGTACAATGCCACTCCGGGCAGCGCATGCTGTAAAGCATAATACTGTTCGCGCACTTGCCGGGCATCCAGCATCAAAAGGGGGGAACCGTGCGCCAGAACCAGCTCACGAAAGGCAGCCCCCCTGTCAAAAGGGGATACGCTGATTGCATTCATGGTTTTATTTTCCGATAGCCTCAACAATATATTGGGGCAGGGCAAAAGATGCCATGTGAATTTCCGGGTTGTAGTACCCCGTCTTGATCTCCGCGGCTGCAAAACGCGCCCTGACAACGCCCATATCGGTATGACGCAGGGCCTTGTTGTCCGTGCCCCAGGCAAAGGTCATAATGCCGCCGACATAGGTGGGCACAGCCGCAGCGTAAAAGTGCCAATCGTCAAACACCCGGCCAAGGCGCCGGGCAGTGGTCCTGATCTCGTCCAACTGCATATAAGGGACCCCGTTCTGGGTCACCAGAACACCGCCCGGTGTCAGACAACGTTTGCAGGCTGCATAGAAATCATCCTTGAAAAGCGCTTCTCCCGGCCCAATGGGATCGGTGCTGTCCGAAATGATGACATCGAATCTTGCATCCGTATGCTGCACAAACTTGAGCCCGTCATCAATCACGATGTTGACCCGCGGATCGTCAAAGGCCCCCCGGGAGTGGTTCGGCAGATACCGGCGGCACATATCGATGACTTGCCGGTCGATCTCCACCTGGGTGACATGCGCCACCTGTTTATGGCGGATCACCTCTCTGAGCATACCGCCGTCGCCGCCGCCCACTATCAGCACCCGTTGCACCCGGCCGTGCGCCATAATGGGCACATGGGCCATCATTTCATGGTAGATGAACTCATCCTTTTCAGTGGTCTGGACGATTCCGTCCAGCACCAGCACCCGTCCGAAAGCCGCATTGCGAAAGATGATCAGATGCTGGTGATCGGTCTTGACCTCATAGAGCAATTCGTCGACTCGAAACCCCTGGCCGTAACTGTCGTATAATGTCTCGGAAAATTTATGCACTTGCTGCAACCCCCCGTAGGTTTTCCGTGATTTGCATGCTCTTTGGAGAAAAGGCGCGCTTCAGGATGGTTATGGCCTCTTCAGGTTTGGCATGGCCGCACATGAAGATGTCAAAAGCGGCAAAATCGCGCTCCGGCCAGGTATGCACACTGATGTGGGATTCGGCCAGCACCGCCACCCCCGAAATTCCACCGTTGGGGGTAAAATGGTGCAGATGAATGTGCAGCAAGGTTGCCTCACACCTGTCCACACACTCACGCAAGGCGTTTTCCATGCACTGTAGATCATCCAGTTTTTTTGCGCCCCAGAAATCTAAAATCAGGTGGGTGCCGGCAAACAGAACCCCGTCTTTTTCAACAAAATGGTCTCCGGGTATGCCGACTGTGGAAATGTTGTGGTGTTCCGGCCAGGTATTGGTATTCTTGCAGATGTTCGAATTTAAGATACATACGACGTCATGTGTAGCAATAGCTTCTCTTTTCATCCATCGGGCCCCCCTTTCGACGGCGGTTGGCAGTTAACAAAAAAAGGCCGCATCCGCGGCGCCTGAATACCTATAAGTTGCCGCGATTTAAATCAAAAAATCTTAAAGTGCAAGTTTTTTTTGATACATTTTTTCTTTTTTTCCGACAACCCCATCCCATACCATCAGGCTTCAGGTTTGCGATTTTTCAAGGCGGCCAGGTACTGGTCGTATTGTTTCAATCCGCCGCTGATGTTTTTGACCTTGAAACCGTTCTGGGCCAAAATCCGGGCCGCGTAGTATGAACGCTGTCCCACAAAGCAATAGGTCCAGATCTCTCTCTCCCTTGGAAGTTCATCCATACGTTGGCGAAGCTCATCCAGGGGCAGATTCCGGGCGCCGTCAAATCGAGCGAGCCTGAACTCGGCAGGGTCGCGCACGTCCAGCATCAATGCATCGCTTTGAACGGTGTCTTCCCAATGGACCGGCGCCAGGTCGCCGCGCAGGATATTGGCGGCAATCATTCCGGCGTGATTGACAGCGTCTTTGGCCGATCCGAATTGGGGGGCATAGCACAACTCAGCCTCTTCCAGATCAAAGACGGTACCCCCTTTCTGAATGGCCATGGAGATAACATCGATGCGTTTTTCCACGCCCGATTGGCCCACGGCCTGAGCGCTGACAACCCGACCGTCCGATTTGGAAAATATCAATTTAAGACTGATGGGGCTGGCGCCGGGATAGTATCCGGCGTGATTATCGGGATGCAGGTAGATCTTTTCCAATTGATCCCAGCGCCCCAGGCGTTTGAGCAGTTTTTCGCCGGGACCGGTAAAGGCCACCACCAGATCCATGATACCCACCACCGAAGTGCCCTGGGTGCCGCGAAAAGCGGAGGGCCGCCCCATGATCGCATCAGCGGCGATACGCCCCTGCCGGTTGGCCGGTCCGGCCAGGGGAATAACGGCAGGCTCGCCGGTAATCGCATCCCGCACTTCCACGGCATCGCCCACGGCCCATATATAAGGATCAATGGTGCGCATTTGAGCATCCACGCGAATTCCTCCGCTGGGGCCGATCTCCAGCCCGGCCTCTTGGGCCAAACGGGTTTCGGGCCGCACGCCGATACACAGGACCACCAGGTCGGTTTCCAATTGGCGGCCGGATTCCAGATCCAATACCAGGGTGTGCCCAGATCCTTTGGCGAAACCTTTGACGCTCTCATTCAGGTTTAGCACAATGCCGTTTCGCTTCAGGGTATCGTGCACCGGCGCCACCATCTCGGCATCGAGCAGAGGCATCACCTGGTCCTGCTTTTCGACCACTGTGACCTTCAGACCGCGTTTGTGCAGATTGTCAACCATCTCCACACCAATATAGCCGCCGCCCACCACCACGGCGTGGCGCGCCCGGCGGTCTTCGATCCATTGGCGGATGCGGCGGCTGTCAGGAATGGTTCGCATCGAAAAAATGCCGGGCAAATCGATGCCGGGCAAATCAGGACGAATGGGGTTGGCGCCGGGCGACAGCACCAGCACGTCGTAAGGCTCGGTATAGCTTGTGCCGCGGGCCGTATCCCTCACCGCCACCAAGCGTTGATTGCGATCGATGCTGACAATCTCGGCGTGCAGGCGCACATCGATGTTGAAACGTTTTTGAAACAATTCGGGCGTGGCGACAAGCAGGTTTTCCTCTTTTTCAATGACCTTGCCCACATAGTAAGGCAAACCGCAGTTGGCAAAGGAGACGTAAGGACCGCGGTCAAACATGATGATCCGGGCGGATTCGGAAAGACGGCGGGCACGGGCGGCGCAAGATGCCCCCCCGGCCACACCGCCGACAATCAGAATGCGTTGATCAGCAGACATAACGAACCTCTCTGTGTTTATTAAGGGCCTGTGTGGGAACAACCGTTACATTTTAATGCTGATGTAACTCGCTGATTTCCATACCGGCCCTGACGTTGGATTTTTGATATCCACTTTAAAAATGAAGCGGGCACATACGGCGTGTGAAAAGCCGTGGCTTTTCCAGTGCGTTCAATTCTTAAAACCACAATAATTCATATAATTTCGATAAGTTAGTTTTTTTTGGGGAAGTCTGTGGCTATAAGTTTAAAATTTTGAACCACATTTAAAAAAACATAATATACATATATTTCAAATAGATACTTTTTTTTGCGCAAAAACCGGTTCAGAATAATGAACCGCAACTGTTTCGCGGCGCACCCGGCGCCGTCACCGCAAGGGTGCCGAATGTCACCACCTAAAACTTAAACTAATTGAATTTTATTAGTTTTTATTTCATTTCAATTCGAACTCAAAAAACCTCTGAAATTTGGCAGGCATGTTGCATTA
>JBFFHG010000053.1:0-9926 GCA_041557055.1 Desulfosarcinaceae bacterium | reverse complement strand
GCAACAGCAAAAACAGCAACAAAATCAACCGGGGGATCAACAGCAGAACCCGGCGGACCAGCAGCAGTCCCGGTCATCCGGTCAGAATCAGAACGATCAGGATCGCAAATCCGGCCAGGCGGACCGCCAAAAGGAACCGGATGACCGGCAACAGCAACAGAGCCAGGGGCACCGGCCCGAGGCGCAGGATCAGCAAGATCAAAGTGCCGCAACCGGCGGTCAACAGCGCCGGGAACGGGCGGAAGAGCCGCCGGCCGGCGGCCAGATGCTCAACAGGCTCAAGGATCAACCCGGCCGGGCCATGATGCCCGACTACCGGAAGCGCCAAGCGGATAAGGATTGGTAATGCGAACAAACGTTGTGACCATCGCATCATGGGCAATTATCGCGGTGCTCTTGGGCCTGCTGACGGCCCCCTGCCCGGCCTTTGCCGAAATAGCGGTGGTCGCCCAGGTGGATCGCACCACCGTGGCGCCGGGCGAATCTCTTAATTTGCAGATTACGATCAATGGCGGCAAGGGAGAGGCGGACCTGTCCGGCCTTAAGGAGTTCAAAATCCTCTCCCGGGGCAGCAGCTCCAATGTTCAATTCATCAACGGCCAGATGTCCCGGGAAGTGACTTACAACTATCTTCTGATTCCCCAACGCCGGGGCCGGCTCACCATTCCGGCGCTGGCCGTGGAGGTTGACGGCCGGATCTATCACAGCGACCCCATCGTCATCACCGTCCAAGACCAACCCGCGGCCGACGGCGAAAGCCCCCGGGGAAAAGAGGTCTGGGTCAGCGCCGAGGTTTCCAGCGCAGGCCCTTATCAGGGCCAGCCGTTCATCTATACTTTCCGACTGCACAACCGCGTCCAGATCGACGACGCCAAATTTCAACCCCCCGAGTTCAAAGGGTTTTCGGCCAAGGAGATCAAGGACCGGCGCTCCTATCGCAAAATCATCAATGGCCGGGAGCATGTGATCACCGAAGTTTACTATATTCTGACCCCCCTGGCCGCAGGTATCCGAACCATCGAGCCTGCTGTGCTGCAGGTGGGCATCCTGCGCCAGGCGACCACCCGACGTCAGTCGCCCTTTGACAGCTTTTTCAACCGCGCCGCCGTGGAGCCCAGAGTCCTGCAAACCGAGGCTCTCAATCTGGAAGTGCTGCCCCTGCCGCCCCTGCCGGCCGGTCAGAAGTTCTCAGGTCTGGTGGGGCGATTCGACCTGCGCGCCGAGATTGAATCCCCGGATTTAAAGGTGGGCGATTCAGCCACCCTGGCGGTCACCATCGAGGGCCGGGGCAACATTATGGACGCCAAGCCGCCCGAAGTGCAGGTACCCGGCGCTTTCAAGGCCTATGCCGATACGCCTCAGGATGAGGTCGTCATGGACCGCACCGGATTTCACGGCAAGAAGGTGTTTCGCACGGCCCTGGTACCCCTGGAAGCCGGAAGGTTTGACCTGCCGCAGGTGACAATGACCTATTTTGATACGGAGCGGAAGACCTATCAAACCCTGACGGCGGCGGCGGCCCCTCTGACAGTGGCGGCGGCCCAAGATACCGCCAAAATGCCGGTGGCCGTCACCCCGGACCCCATAAGGCCGCTGAGAAAAAAGGTGGCCTTTACCGGCCGGGATATTCTGCCGCCCAAGGAGGATCTGGACGCTATTAAATCCGGCGCCCCTCTCCCCTGGGCCATGTTTCTCCTGGGCCTGGCCGCCCCGGCGCTGGCATTTGCCGGCACCGTATGGGTCCAGCATCTGCGCCGCCCCGATACCAGCCCGGCGGCGGTGATGAAAACCAGGGCCCGCCAAGCCCTTAAAATCGCACAAAGGAGTTCTGACGAAGAGTTCCTCACCCCGCTCTACCAGGCCTTGACCGCCGCCATCCTGGCGGCCTCCGGACGCTTGGGGCAAGCCCTGACCTGGAAAGAGGCCGAAGCGCTGCTGTTGAAAAGCGGACGTTCCCCTGAAGAGGCGCGCCGGGCCGCTGCGCTGCTATCTGAAATCGAATCGTGCAAATTCAGCGGCCGCGCACCTTCGACCCGTCAACGGGAGGCGCTGATGGCGCGAACCCACCAAACGGTAAGGGAATTGACTCCATGAGAACCCGGTCCTGCATTATGCTTGCGATTGTCGTATTGTTGATGGCGGCGTTCCCCTGCCAGGCGCAGCAACAGGCCAGACAATTTCTTGCGGCCATGGAAGCCTACAAGGCCGGAGAGTATGCCGCCGCCGTCCAGGGACTGGAGGCCATTGCCGCCGCCGGGACGCACAACGGCCGGCTTTACTACAACCTGGGCAACGCCCATCTTAAAAACAACGACCTGGGCCGTGCGATCCTATGGTACGAACGCGCGTTGAATCTGCTGCCCAATGATCCCGATCTGCGCTTCAACTATGACTACGCCCGTTCCCTGATGAAAGATGCCCAGGACGAAAACGCCACCCCCCTGGTGCGCATCCTTTTCTTCTGGAAGTACCAACTCAGTGCGAACGCCATCATCCTGCTGGCCCTCGCATTCAATCTGCTTTTCTGGGTTCTGGCTATCCTCCGGCGGCTGACCCGCCGCCGGGGCCTGCGCTATGCCGCCCTGACCGCCCTGTTGCCCATGACCGTTTTTATTCTGACCGCAGCCTTCAACTATTACGAAACCGCCCACCGGACCCGGGCCATTGTATTGCCCGACAGGGTCGCCGTGCGTTCCGGTCTGGAGCCGACCTCCACTGAACTGTTCGAACTGCACGCCGGCGCCAAAGTCAAGGTGGTCAGGCAGATGAAAGACCACTTTCAGATCCAATTCTCCGAAGACAAGATCGGATGGGTTGAAAGCGGAACCGTCGGCAGGATCTAAGGGTTCCAAACCACCTCCAATAAACGATTAAAAACGCTTTGATCATGGTATTGACCGATTTTCAAACCTCACGGCAAGCACCTTGACCGGCCGGTAACGCTCTCCCGCTGCTCTCCGACCTCCAAATTTTCTGCTAAAAATTTCTCCGGCATGGAAAATTCACGATATGATGGGCCCCTGCACCATTTCCAGTATTGACATCGGGATCATGCAGTGGATTTAATAGGAGGATACATTCAATTGAAATTGAATCGGCGCGCTCAAACTGTAAATGAACTGAAAACCACCTGATCCCGCTTTCCCGCCTGCCCTGGATCACCTTGCGAACTCAATTTGAACCGACGTGGAGATGGTTGTTTCTTATACGTCTGCCGCCAACATGGCGTTGATTGCCCGATAATGAACGCCCGAACGGCTCGCAAAAGGGGGAATCCATGAAACCGTCCGCTGTAACGGGAAAAACCGTAATGGCAAGCCTTTTGGCGATTTTTTATGTATATACCATAAGCCTCGCCGAGCCTGCGCCGATCAAAATCGGATTTGTGGGTGATTTTTCCGCGGTCTCCAAAGCATACACCCGCAATGCCCACAAGGCCGCCCAAATGGCCGTAGAGGATTTCAATGCCCAGGGCGGGCTGATGGGCAGGCCGGTTCAGTTGATTCCACGGGACGGCGGCAATGATCCGGACAGGCACTACCAACATGTGATCAGCCTGGTGCGCGATGAAAAAATCGTGGCCGTTTTCGGCGGCGCTTCAAGCCCGTGCTTGTTGAAAGCCTCGGCCGCATGCAAAGAGCGGCAGGTTCCCTACCTGATATCCATTGGCAACTCGCAATCGGTGGTTGTTGAGCACGGGCACCCATTTGTTTTCATGTTCGAGCCCAACACAAGGATGGAGTCGCTGGGTTTCAGCATCTTTGCCACCTTGATGCCCTGGCAGCGCTATGCATGGATCGGACCGGATTATGCCTGGGGGCACGATGTGCTGGAATTTTTCAAACAGCACTTCGAAAAGATCGGCGCCCCCATCGACTGGACCGCCGAGCTCTGGCACCCTCTGGGCGCCACTGATTTTACTGAAAATATCAAGCGCATTATCGACACCAAACCGGATGCCCTGGTGGTCGCCTCATGGGGAGAGGATTTGCGGCACTTTGTCCGGCAAGCGAAAGAGATTGAAATATTTGATAAAATGGCGATTTTTGGATGGTTTTCGCTGATTTCGGATGATACGGACCGCATGCTCCCCGAAGGTATATGGAATATATCCCGCGGACCTTTTAACTACCTGGCCGATAAACATCCTCAGACCAAAAGATTCGTGGAAAAATTCGCCCGGCACTACGACACCTATCCTTTTGGATTCACGATCTGCTGCTACGACTCCCTGATCGCATGGCGGCAGGCGGTTCTGAATGCCGGGTCGTCAAAACCGGCCGCCGTTGCCAGGACGCTCAAAGGAATGCCGTTCACCGGATTGCGCGGCGACAGCTTCATTCGGGCAATCGACGGGCAGTTGAACTGCCCGACGTTCTTCGGCCGCCTGGTCTACCGCCCCGAATACCCCTTTGCCGTTATCGAATCAGTGATCGAAATTCCGGCCGGAAAAACATGGCTGCCGGAAAAAGAGGTGCGCGCCAGACGATCTGAACAGGACAATGGACTGCAATGAGCGCAAACAGAAAAATAATCCTGATTATCATCCTGGGCGCCAGCGCCTGCCTGTTGAGTTTCGGTCTCAGCCAGTATTTTTCAAAAAAAAACCGGGACAATCAGGTTCTGCTCTCCCAGATTCAACAGATATCGGGGAGAGTGGAACACATCCGGCTTCTCAGCAAAACGTTCATTCAAAATGGCGATCCGGCCAATTGGCTGAAAATAATGGATAACCTGGAATTTGTGCGCTTCGACTTAGGGGCGGCGCCCCGTGCACGTCATCAATGGGAACAAGAGCTCAAAAATCTGAAAAACTGCCTGGCGGCGTACCATCATATCCTGACCCGCATCCATGATCCGGCTGTCCAGCTCAGAGCGGAAAAAGCCAAGCTTCAAGGCATCGGGTTCTCCTTTGCAATGGAGGTCGAGGAGCACATCATCACGCCCTATCGCAAGGACGAAGGGTTGCGGACCTATAAGGGCGACCCCATTGACCCATTCAAGACCAGGATAAAGGACACCGCCCACGACCTGATCAGGCTGCATATTCAGCAGCAACTGATATTGCTGCAACTCATGCTCGATTGGAATCTGCCGGGGTATCAACGCAAAAAGCAGGACATCGCCAAAGCTTTGGAAAAACGAAAATCCCAATTGGCGTATATGAATGTCCTCATGGGCAACGAGCCGGACATCAAGAACACCCTTGATTCCATTGACCGCAAACTGACCGATCTGGTTCGCCACGAGCAGGTGATTCTCGACCGTTTCGCCGCCCTCATCACACTCAATGGAAATTTGGTCACGGAGGGTGACCGGCTGCTAACCGCCAGTGAAAAACTCTCCGCCAGGATTGTTTCCGATACAACAAACGCCAATCGGCTCAACGGGCTTTTGAGCTGGGGGCTGCTGATCACCATTTTAGGCGGGTTGGGCCTTTTGGGAACGATGCTTGCCAGCGATATCATTCACTTTGTCGAAGATCTGAAAATGAGCCGGGAAAATCACAAGGCCAGCGAAAACGATTTAAAGGTAACGCTGAACTCCATCGGAGATGGGGTCATCGCCACCGACGCCCGGGGCGTGATCACTCGAATGAATCCTTCGGCGGAACAATTGACCGGCTGGCCGTCAACAGAGGGTGTGGGCCGCAATTTGCCGGAGGTGCTTCAGATCGTCAACGCCCATACCCGCAAAGTGGTGCCCAACCCGGCTGAAAAAGTCCTGGCTGAAGGTATGGTGATCGGATTGGCCGATCACACCGTGCTCATCGCCAGAAAAGGACAAGAGTATCAGATCGCTGACAGCGGCGCGCCCATTCGCGACATGGATGGGCGTATCGTCGGTGTCATCCTCGTGTTTCGGGATGTCACCGAGAGCTACTGCCAGGAACAGAAAATACGGGACAATGAGAAACTGCTCAAAGAGCTCACCGCCAATGTCCCTGGCGTGGTTTATCAGTTCAAGGCCACCCGCGGTCATTTTTATTCCAATACATTTGTAAGCGAGAAGGCATCTGAAATATTCGGCCTGGAAGCGAATCCTCAAACCTTTTTCAACAAATTCTATGACCAGATTCCCGATGATGAAAAAAAACGATTCATCACTTCTGTGCGTGAAGCTGTGGACAGGGTCCTCCCGTGGCACTATGAAGGCCGGTTCATCAAGCCTGACGGAAAAAAAATCTGGTTTTCCGGCAGATCCATTCCCCATAAAGCCGGCGACACCGTCATCTTTTACGGGGTGTTGATGGATATCACCCGGCGCAAGCAATTGGAGGCGTCCCTGCGTCTTACCCAGTTCTGCTTTGAAAAGGCCTCCATCGGGATATTTCGATTTGGAGAGGAGGGGCGGATTATCAAAGTGAACGAGCAGGCCTGCCGCAGCCTTGGATATTCAAACGATGAACTTTGCAGCATGACGGTTTTTGATATAGATCCGACCTTCAGCCCACGAGTATGGCCCGAGCATATCGAAAAACTGCGAAAATCCGGAACCCTCACCATCGAAACCCTGCATCGGCACAAAAACGGAAACGTTTTTCCGGTACAAATACTGATCAATCTGATGGTGTTTGAGGACCATGAATTCCATGTGGCCTATGTTCAGGACATTACCGAACGCAGGCAGTGGCAAAACAATCTTGAAGCCAGCGAGCGCCGGTACAGGGACCTCTTCAACCAGGCGCCGGTAATGTATGTGATCACGGAAAACAGGGGCGGCAAACCGTACATTGTTGATGTCAACGATCTGTTTATTGAAGTGCTCGGTTGTGATCGTCAGAGCGTTTTGGGTACGCCCTTGACCGATTTCTACACACAGGATTCATGCCGGGAGCTGTTCGACCAGGGGGGGTATCAGCGGGCTCTGAATGGGCAATTCGCTGCCGAAGAGCGCAGCTTTGTAACCCGCGACGGCCGCATTGTCCACACGTTATTGCATGCCCTGCCGGAAAAAGATGACCATGGCCGGATCGTGGGCACGCGGGCCATGTACCTGGACATTACCGCCCGCAAGCAGGCCGAGCAGGAGACCAAAAGACTTGAGGCCGCCTTGTTGCAGGCTCAGAAAATGGAAGCCATCGGCACCCTGGCCGGCGGCATCGCCCACGACTTTAACAACATCCTGTCGGCGGTGGTGGGATATGCGCAAATATCCCTCAATGAAACAGATCAAAAGTCCCGCCTGCACTATTACCTGAAACAAATCTATGCCGCAGGCATGCGTGCCAGCGATCTGGTCCGTCAGATTCTGGCTTTCAGCCGTCAGGCCAAACAAGACCCCAAACCCATGCAAGTCGGGCCGCTGATCAAAGAAGCACTCAAGCTGATGCGCTCCTCCCTGCCCGCCACCATCGAAATAACCCAAAAAATAAACGCCGATACGGACAATGTAAGGGCCGATCCCACCCAGATCCACCAGATCATCATGAACTTATGCACCAATGCCGCTCAATCCATGGAGGAGACCGGCGGGCAAATGACAATCAGTCTTGAGCAGGTCCATTTGAACACCAAAAACCTTCAGCACCATCCGGATCTAAAGGATGGCGACTACATCAAACTTTCCGTCCAGGACACCGGTCATGGGATTTCGCCCGAACTCATTGAAATGATTTTCAATCCATACTTCACCACCAAAGAGAGCGGCAAGGGTACGGGATTGGGGTTATCCGTGGTTCACGGCATCGTGAAAAGCTACGACGGCGGTATCTACGTGCACAGCAAGCCGAATCAGGGCACAACCTTTGAGGTCTTCCTGCCGGCGATCAAGAAGCAAGCCATATTGGAGCAAAAGGAGAATGCCACTTTGCCGACCGGTAACGAAACAATTCTGCTGGTAGATGACGAACCGATTCTGGTCGAAGTGGGGCAGCAGACCTTGAAAATGCTGGGCTACAACGTATTGGCCTGCAATGATAGCCTGGAAGCCTTAAACCTGTTCAACCGGGCGCCCGGTGAGATCGATCTGGTCATCAGTGACGTGACCATGCCTAAAATGACCGGTGATATACTGGCCGTCCGAATGCGTCAAACCCGGCCGGACCTGCCCATTATCCTGTGTACCGGTTTCAGCAGCAAGCTATCCGATCAAAAAATTGCGGAAATCGGCGTCAAAGCCCTGGCCTTCAAGCCGCTGGTCGCTGAGAAGCTGGCCGCCCTGATCAGAAAAATCCTGGATAAAGCCCGAAATCCGGACTAAGGGCCGCTGCAACACGCCCCCTGCGGCTATTCGGGCTTCAGGCTGCCGGACCAGTGGTTTTCCAGAGAACCGTCGGATTTTTGAACGATAATCAGCCCATCAACGGCTTCCAGGCGGTTGAGCAGGGTGATCCCCTTTTCCGGTTCCATGACCATTAAAGCTGTGGCCAGGCCGTCCGCCAGGGTGCAGTTGGGGGCCACCACACTGGCGCTGACCACGCCGTGGTTCACCGGGTATCCGGTTCTGGGATCGATGATGTGGGAAAAAGCGCGGCCTTCGATCACTTCGAAATTGCGATAGTCGCCACTGGTGGCCATGGCCTGGTTCTCCAGGTCCAGGGCCTTGTAGACAGCATCCATGGCCCCGTTTTTAACGGGCTGGTTAATGCCTACCCGCCATCGCTTGCCGTCCGGGCGCCGTCCCGAGGCGTAAACCTCACCGCCGATCTCCACCAGATAGTTTTTAGCGCCCACGGTTTCAAGAAGCTGGGCGACCTGATCCACGCCAAAGCCCTTGGCGATGGAGGCCAGATCGATGGTTACCTCCGGTCTGAGCTTTTTCAGAAACCCCTTGGCCGAAACCTCGATCTGGTCGAATCCCACATTCTTGAGTGCATCTGAAACAGCTTGGGCCGAAGGGAGCTTTTCAATGGGCCCGGAACGGCCGAAGCCCCACAAATTGACCAGCGGATTGACCGTACCGTCCCAGGCCCCGCCGGACAGGCCATTAACCGCATCGGCGGCCAGCATGACAGATAGAAAATCAGCGGAAACCTCGAATTTCGTATCGATGGATTTCAATTGATTGAACCGGCTGATCTCGCTGTCCGGCCGGTAAGTCGACATGCTTTGGTTGAGTTGTTCCAGGCGCTGGTCAATGCGGGTTTGCAACGCCTTGGCATCAATACCGGATACGGTCACCACCTTGATATGATAGGTGGTTCCCATGGTGGCGCCGTTGAGTGAAAACTCATCGGCAGTGGCGAATTGAGCGCAAAAGAGATACAGAAAAATCGGTACCGGCAGCCGGACCAACAATTTGGGCAACATGAAAAAACCTCCGATAGAGCCGCAGGCCGCAGGCGACCGGGCTTGAATCATATTTCAGTCGTTCGATAAAAATGCATCCATAATCAACTCAACTTTCGGGTAGCGTACGCGGCAGGAGGCGAATGAAATCCGAAGGTTGAGCTACCAGCCTGACGCCGGGAAATATATTCGATATCCGGCACCATCTCTCGTAATCAATTCCAAATCGAAAAATGCCGCCTGTGCGCCTATGTAAAAATCAGGAAGCGGCCATTTTTTCAAGCCTTTTAAATTCCTGAATCTGCGGGCGCCTGCTTTTTTCACCTGCCGCTTGGCCCTCTTTTATTTATGCAACATCAACCCTAAAAACATATGCGAAGGCCTTGCACCGCAGCAATGTGGGCATTGACACACCATAACCCTCTCGATATATTTAGCTGCTCATGGACCACGCGTCTATTTTTTAAAGGTCGAGCATGTCGAAGTCAAAAACAGATTCGCAAGGCAGCGCCGCCAAGCCGACTTTCACTGCAAATAAGAAGCCGGCCGGGCAGCAACACCGTTGTCCGCAAACGAGCAGGGAGTTGAAGCTTTACCAGGACATGTTCGAGTATGCCCCCATCGGCATTATCCGCTCCAAGTTGGATGGCGAGCTGTTGGCGGCAAATCCGGCTTTTTTCAGCATGCTGGGCTACG
>JBFFHG010000052.1:0-9937 GCA_041557055.1 Desulfosarcinaceae bacterium | reverse complement strand
TTTTTATCCTCATTGACCTCTTCGAAGTCCGCATCCACCACGTCGTCATCCGCCTTGGCGCCGCCGCCGTCATCCTGGGCCCCGGCCTGAGCGCCGGGCGCGGCGCCTGCCTGTTCGGTTTGAGCGGCCTGCTGATACATGGCCTCGGCCAGTTTGTGGGAAGCCTGGGTCAGGGCTTCGCTCTTGGCCTTCATATCTTCTGAATCGTCGCCCTCCATGGCCTTTTTCAGGTCGGCCGTTGCAGCTTCGACCTTGCTGCGGGTCTCGGCGTCCACCTTGTCGCCCAAATCCTTGAGCGATTTTTCAGTCGCGTAGATCAGGCTGTCGGCGTGGTTGCGGGCCTCGATCAGCTCCTTCTTCTTTTTATCCTCTTCAGCGTGCAGTTCGGCATCCTTGACCGCTTCATTGATCTCATCTTTGGTCATGCCGCTGGAAGCCGTAATCTGAATGGACTGCTGTTTTCCGGTGGCCGTGTCTTTGGCGGAGACATTGACGATACCGTTGGCATCAATGTCAAATGTAACCTCAATTTGGGGAACGCCCCGAGGGGCTGGCGGAATGCCGACCAGTTCGAAACGCCCCAGGGTCTTGTTGTTCTGGGCCATCTCGCGTTCACCTTGCAGTACGTGGATGGAAACCGCCGGCTGACTGTCGGCCGCAGTTGAAAAAACCTGGCTTTTGCGGGTGGGAATGGTGGTATTCTTTTCAATCAGGCGGGTCATCACGCCCCCCAGGGTTTCAATTCCTAGGGATAACGGAGTGACATCCAGCAGCAGGACATCTTTGACATCGCCTTTGAGCACACCGCCTTGAATAGCAGCGCCGATGGCCACCACTTCGTCGGGGTTCACGCTGCGGTTGGGCTCCTTGCCGAAAAGCTTTTTGACCCGCTCCTGAACCGCGGGCATACGGGTCATCCCGCCCACCAAAATAACCTCATTGATTTCCGAGGCGCTCAACCCGGCATCTTTAATTGCGGTGCGGCACGGCCCCTCCAGTTTATCCAACAGATCCGCCACCAGGGATTCCAGCTTGGCGCGGGTGAGCTTCATGTTCAAATGTTTGGGACCGCTGGCATCGGCCGTGACAAACGGCAAATTGACATCTGTCTCCATGGAGCTGGACAGCTCCATCTTGGCCTTTTCCGAAGCTTCTTTGAGCCTCTGGAGCGCCATTTTGTCACCGCGCAGGTCAATGCCTTGATCCTTTTTAAATTCCGTGGCCAGATAATCGATAAGACGCAAGTCGAAATCCTCACCGCCCAGATGGGTGTCGCCGTTGGTGGACTTGACTTCGAAAACGCCTTCACCAATTTCCAAAATGGAGATATCAAAAGTACCACCGCCCAGATCGAAAACGGCTATCTTCTCCTCACGGCGTTTGTCCAGTCCGTAAGCCAACGAGGCCGCCGTGGGCTCATTGATGATACGCAAGACATTCAGACCGGCGATTCTACCGGCATCCTTGGTGGACTGGCGCTGACTGTCATCAAAATAGGCCGGCACGGTGATGACCGCATCGGTTACCGTTTCTCCCAGGTAATCTTCAGCATACTTCTTGATATACGACAGGATAAAAGAGGAAATTTCAGCAGGACTGTGAAGCTTGCCCCGCAGATCGATACGCACGTCTCCATTGTCCGCCTTCAGGATCCTATAAGGCAAAATTTTGCTGTCACTTTGAACCTCTTTGGTCTCGAATTTGCGGCCGATGAGGCGTTTGACGCCAAAGACCGTATTTTCGGGATTGGTTACGGCCTGACGCTTGGCGATTTGCCCCACCAGCCGTTCACCGCTTTCCGATAACGAGACAATGGAAGGGGTGGTCCGTCCGCCATCCGGATTAGTAATCACCTTGGCCTCGCCACCATCCATGATCGCCACACACGAGTTGGTGGTGCCTAGATCGATTCCAATAATCTTACCCATTTGATTTCCTCCTTACCAGATTCGGCCGAATCCCATTTCAAGGCCATCAAGTCTGGATTTTCCGTGTAATGATCTGTTTTCGTTTTTGAAAAAATGTTTCGTTTCTATTCAGCCATGCCTTGGTCCTTTTTTTCCTTAACCTTGGAAACAACCACCATGGCGGGTCGCAAAAGACGATCATGCATCACATATCCCTTTTGCATCTCCCGCACCACGGTATTGGGAGGTTGATCATCAACTTCTTCCTGCATCATGGCCTGATGAAAGGCCGGATCAAAAGGCTCGCCCAAAGCCTTCACCGCTTGGACCTTGTGATGTTCCAAAATTTTAAGCACCTCACCGAGTGTCAGATGGATGCCTTTTACGAGCGGATCATCATCGGCGCTCTCCACACCGGCCGCCTCTATGGCCCGCTCCAAGTTGTCCACAACGGTTAAAAGCTCTTTGGCCATCTTTTCATTGGCGTATTTAACAACCTCCTGCATTTCGCGGGCGGTTCTCTTTTTGTAGTTGTCAAATTCTGCCGATATGCGCAAAAGGCGGTCGTAATTTTCCTGGGCCTGCCCTTCAGCCGCCTGGAGCCTGGATGCCAAGTCATCTTCGGCGCTCTCAACTTCCGTACCGCTTTCCGGAGGGGTTTGAGGCGTTGGATCTTCTGATGTTGTCTGGTTTTCGGATTGATCCCGGTCTTCTGAATCCTTAATTTCGATTTGCACTTTCTCGCTCATTCCCGGCATTACTCCTGGGTTTTTGTTCCTCTTTTAATATTCAGTAACGATTCTTATTAGTTTAATAATTTTAATCATATGGCGCTTTGTAAAAAACGATCAGAAAATAAGACGACTTGCTATGTTGTCAAGGTGTCAAAAGGGTGCGCCGCAATATCAATGGGCCACGCAAGGCGCATCCTTTATTCGATATTTGCTATTTTGATGTTGATATCAAAATAGTCCCGGGAAACGATCACAAGCGCAGTGACGGCCATAATGGAAGATGGAAACCATGTTTTTAATGACGGGAAGGTTGTGCACCCTCTGTCGAGTCGGCTGACGCATCCAACCTTGCAATGACCGGGGTCATCCGCGACACGGACCGCATCACTTATCGCTGCTTCCTTCCGGACCTGACGAGGTTCGCGACCGTCCGTTGCGCGGTGGCCGGTCGGCAAGGCTGAAATGCTTCGGGCACAACCCTCGAGAGGGAATTCAGTCCCGCATTAAGCGGATTTCGGGTATAGGGCACCGCTAGCTCCCCACCTAGCACAACCAAGCGCCGATTATAGAGAGGGTGCCACTCGATTTCAAGGGGAAAAGATTAAAATTGCATTTTAAGTTAAAGATTGCACCCTTTTATAATAGAATACTATGATATACAACTTTGCATACGACATTTTGAACCTTACACGGCCGGATTCATATGACGCACCCATCAATTAGTATCAGCCGCACATCGATCGTTAAGCGAGTCACGCGCACCATTAAACGCCATGCCATGCTGGTTCCCGGAGACAGGGTCCTGGCGGCGGTATCGGGCGGCGCCGATTCGACGGCCCTTGTGCACATCCTGTATGCATTGGCTCCCGCTCTCCGAATCCAGGTGGCCGTGGCCCATCTCAATCATGGGTTGCGAGGCAAGGCATCCGAAGACGATGCCCGATTTGTGCAATCCATGGCCCACCGGTTGGAATTGACATTTCATTTGGCATGCATCCGCATGGACCCATCCCTGAGTTCACTGGAGGAACGCGGCCGTCGAGAGCGCTATGCCTTTTTGCATCAGCTCGCCGAGAAACAGGGTTATACCAAAATCGCCCTGGGTCATCACATGGACGACAATGCCGAAGCCGTGCTCATGCACCTCCTGCGGGGCAGCGGTATCCGCGGATTGGGCGGTATCCCCCCGGTTCGTAACGGATTGATCGTAAGGCCGCTGATCGACATGGAGCGCACTGAAATCACAAATTTTCTTCAAAAGCATCATATCGAGCATGTAGAGGATGCCTCCAATGCGGATCTGCGATTCGACCGCAACCGTATTCGGCACCATCTCATTCCGCTTCTGAAAGATGTTTACAATACCAATGTGGTGCCAGCCCTTCATCGCACAGCCGGGCTCTGCTGGCAGGAAGATCGCTGGCTGCAAAACCATTTAAGCCCCATGCTGAACGAGACGCTGATATCCATAGACCCGGATTGTATGGCATTGGATATCGCCAGGTTATCGGCTGCGCCCCTTGCGGTTCAACGCCGCCTTATCCGCGACGGGCTGCGCAAATGGCACGGGCATCTGAAACGGATCAACGCAGGCCATATTGACAGCCTGATAAAACTGCTGCGCCCTCAATCCGTGGGGAAACGGATTTGCCTGCCCAACCGGATCGGAGTGGATCGCACCCCATCCCACTTGCATTTTACGATTCGCCCAGGCAGGGGGTTTTCACCGGATTTTTCACCCCGGAACTACATATATCAAGTTCCCGTCCCGGGAAATCACCCTTTGATAATGGATATTCCCGAAGCCGATTGCCGATTGCGCTTCTCCTGTCAGGCATTTCCCAAAAGGGAATACACAGATGGCATGGGAAAGGACTTAATCTGGTTTGATCTTGAACAATTGACCTTCCCTCTGACCATTCGCAACTTCAGGCCGGGCGACCGGATGCAACCGTCGGGCATGCAGGGTCGCCAAAAAATCAAAAAGATATTTGGCGACCGTAAAATCCCCGCCGCCCAAAGGCATCGCATTCCCCTTTTGATCAGCGCAAACGATATTCTCTGGGTGGTCGGCCTTCGCCGCGGCGCCCGGGCCAATCCCCGCCACGGAATCAAGTCGGCTCTAAAGGTCGAAGTCCTTAACCTGCCAGAATCATAGCCGGTTTACAGACACCCAAAATATTTCGGAGTGGTTGAAAATCCTCGATAAGCCTTGCGAAATCCCCCAATCCGCATTATGGTATACCTCGTTCAAGCCTTGCTGATATGCAACTATTTTAGGAGGTATCTTCTTTGAATCCTTTTTATAAGAACCTGGCTCTATGGTGTGTGATTACCTTGATGATGGTCATGCTCTACAAAATGTTCAACGCCCAGAACCTGGCCGAAACCGCCCCGGGGTATTCCGAATTCTTGGCCATGGTGGATGAAAGCCGCGTTGAAGAGGTGATCATTCAGGGGCAGGAGCTTCTGGTTACCGACACCAACGGGCGACGCTATAAAATTTACGCACCCCAGGATGGCGACCTGATTAAAATACTCAGAAGCAAAAATATCCGCATCAAAGCCAAACCGCCGGCCGACTCACCCTGGTACAATATCCTGATCTCCTGGTTTCCCATGCTGGTCCTCATCGGTGTATGGGTCTTTTTCATGCGCCAGATGCAATCAGGGGGCGGGAAGGCCATGTCCTTTGGTAAAAGCCGTGCGCGGCTGATGTCCGACACCCAGGAAAAAGTGACGTTTGAAGATGTGGCCGGCATTGATGAAGCCAAAGAAGAGCTCAGTGAAATCGTGGAATTTCTGCGTGATCCGAAAAAATTCACCCGGTTGGGGGGCCGTATTCCCAAGGGTGTGCTTCTGATGGGGCCGCCGGGAACCGGTAAAACCCTCTTGGGCAGAGCCATTGCCGGCGAAGCCGGCGTACCCTTCTTCAGCATCAGCGGCTCGGATTTTGTGGAGATGTTCGTTGGCGTGGGCGCTTCCCGGGTGCGGGACTTGTTTGTCCAGGGTAAAAAACATGCGCCCTGCATCATCTTCATCGACGAAATCGATGCCGTGGGCCGTCACCGCGGCGCCGGACTGGGAGGCGGCCACGACGAGCGGGAGCAGACCCTCAATCAACTCCTGGTGGAGATGGACGGATTTGAATCCAATGAAGGCGTCATCCTGATCTCGGCCACCAACCGGCCCGATGTTCTGGACCCGGCCCTGTTGCGACCGGGACGATTCGACCGCCAGGTGGTGGTGAACCTGCCCGACATCCGCGGCCGTGAAAAAATTCTGAAAGTGCACATGAAACGCACACCGGTGGGCAAAGATGTGGAGCCCATCGTCCTGGCCAAAGGAACTCCCGGATTTTCAGGGGCGGACCTTGAGAATCTTGTCAACGAAGCTGCGCTTCTGGCCGCCAAAAGGGGCAAAGAGAAGCTGGAAATGGTGGACTTTGAAGATTCCAAAGACAAAGTCTATATGGGACTTGAACGCAAATCCAAGGTCATCAAGGAAGAGGACCGCAAAACCACGGCATACCATGAAGGCGGACATGCCCTGGTTGCCCGCTTCCTGCCCAATGCCGATGTCATCAACAAAATCACCATCATCCCCCGAGGCCGGGCCGCCGGCGTCACCTGGTTCCTGCCTGAAGAGCGCGATTTCAAATACAAAGACCAGCTTGAAAATGATCTGGCCGTGGCCTTTGGCGGTCGCGTGGCTGAAGAGATCGTCTTCAACCGCATCAGCACCGGCGCCTCCAACGACATCAAGCAAGCCACGGAATTGGCCCAGCAGATGGTCCGCACATGGGGTATGAGCGATGAACTGGGCCCCCTCTCCTACTCCAAAGGGGAGGAGCAGGTCTTTCTGGGCCGTGAAATTGCCCAGCACCGGGATTATTCGGAACAGACCGCCCAGAAAATCGATATGGAGATCACCCGTCTGATTAAAAACGCCCACCAAAGGGCCAAATCGGTTCTGGAAGACAACATCGATCTGCTGCACGCCCTGGCAGAAATGTTGCTTGAAAAAGAGACCGTGCTGGGCAAGGATCTGGATGAATTGATCCACGCCCTCAAACCGAACATCGATCTGCCGGACCGGGCGAAGGACGAATCGGAATCGTTTGCAGGCGAAACGGTTGATAATTCAGGCGATGGCGGTGAAGGGACGGCACCCAAAGACAGCGAATCAACGAGTTGACGATATCCGCCCTGCGGTTGCAACCTCAGGGCCCATCATTGCAGAACACCTTGAGTCGAAGATGACGACCTACACGCTGAACTGGCCGAACCACAAGCTGATTCTTGGACCCCATGCCACCATCATGGGCATCGTCAACGTGACCCCCGACTCCTTTTCCGACGGCGGCCGTTTTCACGCCGTCCATGCAGCCATTGCCCAGGCCGAGCGCCTGGTCGCGTCCGGTGCGGACATTATCGATATCGGCGGGGAATCCACCCGGCCCTTTGCCGACGATGTGCCGGCCGAAGAGGAGATTCGGCGGGTCCTGCCGGTTATCAAACAACTGGCCGGTCGCATTCCCGTGCCCATATCCATCGACACCACCAAAGCCGAAGTGGCCGAAGCGGCCATAGAGGCCGGCGCCGCCATCATCAACGACATCACCGCCCTACGGATGGACCCCAAACTATCCCAAGTGGCGGCACGTTACAGGGTGCCGGTGATTCTCATGCATATGAAAGGAACCCCGCGCACCATGCAACTCGACCCCACTTATGGCGACGTGGTGCATGAAGTCCGCGAGTTCCTATATGACGCCGTCAACCGGGCGGTATCGGCCGGTATCGATCGCAAAAAAATTATCATCGATCCCGGCATCGGATTCGGTAAAACCGGCCGGCACAATTTGCTGCTGCTTCAAAGATTGACAGAACTGGCCGACCTGGGCGTGCCGATCCTGGTCGGCCCCTCCCGCAAACGGTTTATTCGCGATCTGGTCAAAGCCCCCTGTCAAGAGGAGATCGCACCCGACCGGCCGGAAGTGGAGACCGGCACACAGGCAGCCGTGGCCGTCGCCATCATGCACGGCGCCCACATTGTGCGTGTTCACGATGTGGCCAATACCAAAGCGCTGGTCAAGGTGATAGATGCCATACGAACAGCTTAGAAACTTATAGGGTTATCGGAGTCATGAAATATGCTACTGGTCATTGATGTCGGCAACACCAATATCGTTATGGGCGTGTTTGACAAAAACGCCCTGAAATACAGTTGGCGCATCCGCACGGAAAAAAATACAACCGAAGATGAATTCGGACTTCTGGCGTCGGGACTTTTTGCACGCAGCGGCATCACATATCAAGAAATCGATAAAACCGTGATATCGTGCGTGGTCCCTCCCATGCTCCCCATCCTGGACAATTTCGGGCGCAAATACCTGGGCCGGGCGCCCCATTGGATCGACGCCAAATCCTACCCCGAAATGCGCATCCGGGGGCACAATCCCAGCGAGGTCGGCGCCGACCGCATCGTCAATGCCGTGGGCGCTTATCAGCACTATAAAAGTAGTTTGATCATAATTGATTTCGGCACCGCCACCACCTTTGACGCCATCTCCGCCCAAGGGGAGTATTTGGGAGGGGTCATCAGCCCGGGTATCGGCATTTCAGCCGAAGCCCTCTTCACCCATGCGTCCAAACTGCCCCGGGTGGATATTTTTAAAGCGCCGGCAACAGTGGTGGGTCAAGATACCATCAGTTGCATCCAATCGGGTATCATTTTCGGGTATGCGGGCCTGGTGGACGGCATCGTCCAGCGCATGAAAGCGGAAATGGCGCCGACGCCCAAAGTTATCGCCACCGGCGGACTGGCCCCCCTGATTCGGGATGTGGCGGCCACCATTGAGGTGGTGGAACCCGACCTGACCTTGCAAGGGCTGTACATCATCAGCCAGGGCCTTTAATTTGAAAAAATCATTTGCGATTTTCCTGTAAATATCCCCAATACCCTTTGAGGGCGTTGATCATGAATCCGCGCTCGCGTTGTCGAACCGCCGGCGGCAGATGAACGAATCCGGCCAACAGCGGATCATTTTCCAGCAGGTGTTGTCGGCAGGCCGCCATGACCGTCATGTCATCCGCCCCCTGAGCGCCGTCAAAAAAGGGCTGAACCATCTTTCGCCATCGTTGCAACTGGTCGCGATGGGATTTGAGCAGCCCCGCGGCATCGCGCCTCATACCGGTGTGGCCGTAGCATATCTGCCTGGGTTCCTCGGCTAAAATCCGATCGATGCTGTTGATGCTGGTTTCCAGAAAAAAACGCGGCGGCGTGGCAGGCCGCAGATAGACCGCGACGTCATCCATCGGCAGGTGGACACCACCGGCTTCACCTGCAAAAAGCAGATCCCCGATCATATAGCTCATATGGTGAACGGCATGGCCCGGTGTTTCCATGCAAGTGATGCCGGTGCCATTGAATTGATCCGTGGTGACCACCTGCCTGGCGGCCAGAGGGGCAATGGGACCATAGGCTCGGGCAATATCTCCCAGAGTTTTCAGGGAGCCTTTCCACAACCGCTCCGGCTCAATCAAATGCGCCGCCCCCTTGGAATGGCAGACCACTGCGGCATCTGGAAAGGCGGCAGCCACCGAACCGACACCGCCGGCATGGTCGATGTGGATGTGGGTCAACAGAATTGCATCCGGCCTGCCCGCATCAAGCTCGGCCAGGGCCCGCAGCAGATGGTGAACCGTTACCGCAGGCCCCACGTCCACGATGACCGTCGGGTCGCCGGTGTACACCCAGGCGCCGATAAATCCGTCAAAACCTTCAATGGGAACGGGCAGGGATATCAGATAAAGGTTATCCTGAAATTGCTGAATTTCGGCTTTGGTTGTCATGGCTTTGAAAGGTCGTGATAATTGTTGGTCATGGATTGCGGGACTCTTTGAAAACTTTGTAGAAAAGACCGAAATCGGCGATGGCGCGCTGGATGATCTTATCAAAGTCATCGATATTGCGCAGATTCAGCACCAGGTTGACGCTTTTCTGAAAGGCCATCATATGGTCCATGGTGCGAAAGCGGGTGGTCAGCAGGGTGACGAAAATATTGCGCCGGAGCTCCATCATCATCCGCTCCAGATAGATCAGCAGCGGGTTGGCGTCAGGGTCCTGGGTGTCAAAATATTCATTGACGATCACAAGATCATAATTGTGATAGCGCATCTTTTTGAGTGCTTCACGACTGTTGGGAACTTCGGTGATATGATACTCCAGAACATCCAGACTGGGGCGGATCTTTTCCCGAATCAAAGCGTCGGATTCGCAAACCAGCGCCGC
>JBFFHG010000051.1:0-9970 GCA_041557055.1 Desulfosarcinaceae bacterium | reverse complement strand
GGCACCGGAAGGCTGGTCCTTTATCAATCATTTTGCACATGTGTACAAAGTCCCCGTTGTCGGCAGCGGTGTCTATGGAAAAGACCATAAAACAGTTCTGAACTACCATTCTGATTATTTAAAAATCGGCATGCAGGCGGCATCCATGGCCGACAAAATCCTTAACGGCACCCCGGCCGGCAGCATTATGGTGGCCACACCCCAATCACGTCTGCGGCTTAATTATAAACTGGCTCAAGAATTGGGGTTGACGGTTCCGGAAGGTTTATTGAGCAGGGCCGACGAAGTCATTCGATAACACAATATATCGGTCCCTGGAGAAATAAGCGATGAAGTTTAAAAGTTTGACGGTTTCTTTGGCCGCAGCTTTTTTGACAATCAGCATTCTCATCTTGTTCGTCACCACAGCCTTGGATATCTATGCCAGCCTTCAAGGCCAGAAGATCGCCATCGCCGACAGGCAACAGCGCATTGCGGAACAGGCGGCCAATACAGTTAAGGGGTTTGTACAGGAAAAACTGAAGGCTTTGATGGCGGCCGTCCATCTTGCCAATCTGGCGCATGCCGGGCCGGAACAGAAAAAACTTATTATGGAACGGTTACTGGGCATTGAACAGGCCTTCCGCCATGTGATCCTGTTTGATACTCAGGCGCAGGAGCTTGTAAATGTTTCCCGTTTGTCAAAATTGCTGTCGCTCCATATTCCGGGACAGATCGCCCGGGATATGTTTACAATGGTGCGTCAAAACAAGCTATATATCAGTCCGGTTCGTATCGATGCGGTAACCAGTGAGCCGATGGTGATCATGGCTGTGCCTGTCCTGAATCTTTTCGGCGATTTTGAAGGCGCCCTGGTGGCTGAAGCCAACTTGAAATTCATGTGGGATCTGGTCGCAAACATCAAGGTCGGACAAAAGGGCGTGGCTTATGTGGTTGACAGACAGGCAAATCTTATCGCCTTTGGCGACATCAGCCGGGTCTTGAAGGGAGAAAAACTATCCCATTTAAAAAATGTAAATGATTTTTTGGCGGGATACCAAAGGTATGAAAAGAGAGATGGGATAAACATTGATAAGGGCATCCACGATACCTACGTGGTCACTTCATACACGCCGCTTGGCACGCCCGATTGGTCTGTTGTGGTTGAATTGCCGGTCATGGAGGCTTATGCCTCCATAATAGAGCAACTCAAGCTCTCTTCGGCAATCATGATTATTGTCTTTATACTGGCGTTATTCACCGGAATCTACCTCTCCAAACGAATCACGCGGCCGATCATCAATCTTAGAGATGCGACCCGAAGAATCAGCAAGGGCAACCTGGATGCCATGATAAACGTTACGGCCGGCAATGAAATCGGTGAGTTGGCAGCCAGTTTCAACCAGATGGTGGCCGATTTGAACAAGACGACCGTTTCACGAGATGCATTGGTCGAAGAGGTGACCGTTCGCAAGAAGGCGGAACAGGCCCTCAGGCAAGCCAAGCTGGAAGCGGAACAGGCATCCATTGCAAAGAGTGAATTCCTTGCCAATATGAGTCACGAAATCCGGACCCCCATGAACGGTGTGATCGGTATGGCAAATATTTTGCTTGAGACGGAATTGACCGAAGAACAGCGCCGTTATGCCGAGACCGTGCATGCCAGCGCAAAATCCCTGCTCACCGTTATCAACGATATCCTCGACTTTTCCAAGGTGGAAGCCGGCAAGCTGGAACTGGAAGTCATCGCTTTCGATCTTCGCAACACACTGGAGCATGTAACCGACGTTTTATTGGTGGAGGCCGACCGAAAGCGCCTGGAACTGGCCTGCATGGTGCATCATGAGGTTCCTTCCCTGGTATACGGTGATCCGGGCCGGGTGCGGCAGATCCTGATCAATCTGGCGCATAATGCCATTAAGTTTACCAAAAAAGGGAAAGTCCTGATCCGCGTCATTTTGGAACAAGAAGATGATACCCATGCGACCGTGCGGTTCAACGTAACCGATACCGGTATCGGCATTCCGCAGGACCGCATTGACCGCCTGTTTAAATCGTTTTCGCAGGTGGACTCATCCACAACCCGTGAATTCGGCGGAACCGGTCTGGGCCTGGCGATTTCAAAGCAGCTTGTCGAAATGATGCAGGGCCGAATTGGCGTTGAAAGCCAAGATGGCCAGGGATCCACCTTCTGGTTCACCATTGTTCTGAAAAAACAGGCAAAACGGCGGGATTCTGACTTGCCGTTCCCCCGGAGCCTTAAGGGCATACGCATATTGGTCGTGGAAGGCGATCTGACAAACCGTTTTATAATAGCCGAACAAATGCGGCACTGGGGTTGCCATGTGGACGAGGCCGATGACGGCAGCACCGCTTTGAATGCGCTCAGGCAGGCTGCCGCTGAAAACGCGCCTTTTGATATTGCTGTTTTGGGAAAGCGGATAGTTGATATGGACGGAGAGGCGCTTGGACAAAGAATTAAAGAGACGGCCGACCTCAAGAGCACCGAGTTGATCATGGTGAACGTTACGGGTCAAAGCGGCGATGCCGCACGTCTGAAAAAAATCGGTTTTTCAGGTTACTTGACCGAGCCTGTAAAACAGTCCCAACTTTCCGATTGCCTGAGCAGTGTCATGGGAATGAAAATCCAAAAGAAATCGGGCGCCGAGGGCCAACTGTTCACCAAGCACACCTCGGCCGATAACCGTAAGCGCCAGGCCCGCATTCTGTTGGCTGAGGACAATACGATTAACCAACAAGTGGCCGTTCACCTCATTGAAAAATTCGGCTACCGGGTCGATGTGGCCGACAATGGGCGTGAGGCGGTCACGGCCCTTGAGAAGACGCATTACGATCTCGTTCTCATGGACGTACAGATGCCTGAAATGGATGGGTTTATCGCTACGGCCAAAATTCGCAATCTGGAATCCGATCGTCGCAACATTCCCATTATCGCCATGACGGCGCATGCCATGAAAGGCGACCGGGAACGGTGCCTTGACGTCGGGATGAATGACTATACTTCCAAGCCCATTGACCCAAAGGAACTTCTGGAAAAATTGCACGAATGGATCGATATCCATCCCGGACAATAGCCGTTTGTAATGCCGGATAAAGGCATTTGGGGTTAGCAATTCTCCGTTCATTGTAGTATATAAAAAACCCAAAAATAGTCATAACCGAACAATATTACTACAAGCCATCTCAAAAAACGGAAATGAATCCGGGCGCGAAATACGCTGAAAATTGCAATGGTACGTCCCCAAAGAAGCTCTGGTGCGCCCGAAAAATTCCGGAAAACAGGTGAGTTAAACTGACCGGCCCATTATCTATTCACATCCAGCAAAGGAAGGATTCCCCATGGCGGATATGATTCGGCCCATTCATTATCAATTGGAGATAACCCCTGATTTGAGGCAGTTTCGCTTCAACGGCCGGGTGACAATTGATTTGGAGACGGACCGGCCTGTTGGGCAGGTGACCCTTGACCTGCTGGAGCTGGCTGTTTGGCAATGCCGGCTCAAAAGCGGCGATACCTGGAAAAATTGTGTTTTCAGCCTGGCACCGGACCGGGAACGCCTCACCGTGATCTTGCCGGAACCTTGTGAGCACCGCTTTCAAATAGAGATCGAATATGACGGCCGCATCAATGATCAGATGGCCGGATTTTATCGCAGCGGCTATGTGAAAGCGGGCCGCACCCAATACATTGCCGTTACCCAGTTTCAGGAGAGTTCGGCCCGCCAGGCCTTTCCCTGCATGGACCACCCGCGCTGCAAGGCGACTTTCGACCTGACCATGACGGTGCCCGAATCCCTGCAGGCCATTGCCAACATGCCGCCGGCCACGGAAAAAACCATTGCCGGGGGCGTCAAGCGGATCGTTTTTGAGCGCACCCCGGTTATGTCCACCTATCTGCTTTTTTTCGCAGTGGGCGAGTTTGAATTTTATCAAGACCGTGTGGATCCGCGGGTCCGGGTGGCGACCCTGCCGGGCTTAGGGCATACCACTGCTTTGGGTCTGGCCTTCGGCCGCACGGCGCTGCATTATTGCGAGCAATACTATGGCATCGACTACCCCCTGGCCAAAATGGACCTCATCGCCGTGCCCGACTTTGCTTTCGGCGCCATGGAGAACTGGGGGGCCATCACCTTCAGGGAGAATCTGCTGCTCCATTTTCCGGAGACCACATCCGCCGAAGGGGTTGAGCGCATCTGCGAAGTCATCGCCCATGAGATCGCCCACCAGTGGTTCGGCAACCTGGTGACCCCCTCCGAGTGGAAGTATCTGTGGCTCAACGAGAGTTTCGCCACCTATTTCGGCTACGGCGTGGTGGCCGATGCCCATCCGGATTGGGGCGCCTGGGATCAATTTCTGCACACCCAGACCGCCACGGCCATGACCCGGGACGGGCTCAAGGCCACCTTCCCCATCGAGATCCCCGGCGGCGAGCATGTGGTCATCAATTCCAGCACCGCGCCGATCATCTACAACAAAGGGGCCAGCATGCTGCGCATGATCGAAGGCTACATCGGCTCGGCGCAATATCAGCAGGGGGTGCGGACCTATCTGCAGCGTCATGCCTATGGCTGCGCAGAGAGTCATCACTTGTGGGAGGCTTTTGAAGCCGCCGCCGCCGTGCCCATCACCGCCATGGTTCAAAACTGGATCGGCCAGCCCGGTTATCCCCTGATCACCGCCCGGCGCCAGGGGGGCGCATTGCAGCTCAATCAACGCCGGTTTTCCTATTTGCCAAATGAAACCGAACAGACCTGGATGGTGCCCGTCACCCTTGAGTACTGGGACCCCTCCGGGAAACGTCATGAAAAGGCGTTGATCCTTGAAGATCCATCCATCTCCATCGAGGTGCCGGCGGATCTGAGCGCTTACAAAATCAATACCGGCCAGACCGGCTTTTACCGCGTGGCCTATGATGACGCCAACCTTACGGCCCTTGGAAAACTGGTGCGCAACGGCACCCTGCCCCACACCGACAGGTGGGGATTGCAAAACGATCTCTTTGCGATGGTGCGGGCCGGTGATTCGCCCCTGGCCGTTTACCTGGATTTTCTTTCCAATTATGAAAATGAAGATCAATACCTGCCCCTGGTGAGCATGGGCGGGCATTTGCAGTATATCTACAGTATTGTGCAGGGGGCCGCGCGGGAGAGAACCGGCCGGACCGGCGCAGAGCTGAGCCGCAAGGTTCTGGACCTCATCGGTATGGCGCCCGAGGATGGCGAACCCCATACCCGAGCGGCGTTGCGCAACCAGATGCTGTGGCAGGCCGCCGGCTGGGATGTGGCCCCGGCCGCGGCCTTCGGTCTGGAGCAATTCGAACGGATGATGGCCGGCCATAGCGTCCATCCCGATATCGCCCGCAGCATCATGCAGGTGGGGGCGCGCGGAAAAGGCGCCGCCGCCCTGGCGTGGTTTAAACAGCGGTTCGCCCAATCGCCCAGCGAGCATGAACGCATGAACATTCTGGCGGGGATGACGGCGTTTAACCAATGGGACCTCATTGAAGAGGCGTTGGCCTTTGCCCTGGCGGCGGTGCCGCCGCGCAACCGGTTCATGCCCATTGCCGCCGCCGCCGGTAACCCGCTGGCAGCGGCACATATGTGGCCCTGGTATCAGAAACATCGTTCCCAACTGGAGGCTTTTCACCCCCTGCTCTACGAGCGGGTGATCACCGGCATCGTTCCTGTGGCCGGTCTGGACAACGAAGATGACGTGACGGCCTTTTTCCAATCCTATGTGCAACAGCGGCCGCACCTCAAGGATGTGGTTGAACTGGCCCTGGAGAATTTGCAGATCAACGCCAGGTTAAGGGCGGCAGCTTGATAGTGTCGCCAACGGGCAAACGTCAATATCCGGTGAGGCGCCATGGGCTTTGACGATCCCAAAAAGGTTCTGGTTATCGAGGATGATCCCAACACCGCCGATCTGGTGGTGCTCTATCTGGAAAAAGAGGGGTTCAAGGCGCTGCAGGCCGATGATGGTGAAAAAGGCTTGGCCCTGGCCGAAAAACATGACCCCGATCTGGTGATTCTGGATCTGATGCTCCCCAGAATGGACGGCTGGGAGGTTTGCCGCCGGTTGCGCAAAATTTCGGAAATGCCGGTCATAATGCTGACAGCCCGGGGTGAAGAGATCGACCGGGTCTCCGGGTTGACCCTGGGGGCCGACGATTATGTGGTCAAGCCCTTCAGCCCGCGCGAATTGATGGCGCGGGTCAAAGCCATTCTCCGGCGCGCGGCGGCAACCGCCGCCCAACCGCAAGCCAAGGTGCTTGCCCACGGAGATGTGAAGCTGGACAAGGAAAAGCGCCGGCTGACCGTCAAGGGCCGATCCGTTGCGGTGACCCCCCATGAGTATGCCTTGCTGGAGGCCCTGATGGGCTCTCCGGGCCGCACCTTTACCCGGGATGAACTGCTGGACCGGCTCTATCCCCATGGAGAGGCGGTGGTTATCGAGCGGGTGGTGGATGTGCATGTGGGCAAGCTGCGCCAGAAGATCGAGCCCGATCCCAACCACCCCCGCTATATTCTGACCGCCAGGGGGATGGGGTATCGTTTCGCCGACCAAGGATTTGTATAAAACCAACTGTTTTGATTTTAAAACAGATACAAACGCCAACGCTTGAGCTTTAAATTTTGACTGAACGCCATGTCCAAATATTCCGAGGCGCATCCACGGTGAACCGCCACCTGATTTTCAAGCTGCTGGCCGTCAATCTGGTGGTGATTGCATTTGTCACGGCGGTGGTGTGGCTCTCCATCGACACCCTGGCGGCCGGCTATTTCGTTACCTTGATGGAAAAGTACCACATTTCGCCCGAACCGGCCCACGCCATGTTTGTGGATGCCGTGCATCGCTACCTGATCTGGGCTTGTCTGGCAGCAATGGGATTGGCCGTATGGCTCAGTTTCCTGATGTTGCGGCGGGTTCTGGGACCCTTGACCCGCATGACCCTCTCCACCCGCCATATTGCCGCCGGTGATTTCAGCGCGCGGGTGCCGGTGGACAGCCGGGATGAGGTGGGGCAACTGGCCCTGGCCTTCAACCGCATGGCCGCCAGCCTGGAGAAGATCGAAAATCTGCGCCGCAACCTGATGATCGACGTGGCCCATGAATTGCGCACCCCGCTGACCAACATGCGCGGCTATCTGGAGGCGCTCAACGATGCGGTTCTGCCGCCCTCACCCCAGACATTGGCGTTGCTGCAGAATGAAACCATGCGCCTGGTGCAGTTGGTGGAAGATGTGCTGCAGCAGGCCAGAGCCGATGCCGTTCACGGCCATCTGGAGATTGCGTCCCTGGATCTCAACACGGCGGTCAACGCAGCGCTGGCGCCGTATGCCGACGCCTTTCACGAAAAAGCCATGGATGTCAGCGTGCGAGCCGCCCAGGGGGCTGTCCATGTGCCGGCCGATGCCCGCCGCATGGCGCGTGTGTTGCGCAACCTCACCGACAATGCCGTCCGCTACGCGACCCCGGCAAGCGAGCTGACCATCGAAATCGCCGCAGATGTCGGGCAAGTGACGGTGTCCTATACCAACAGGGTCCAGGATGTGATGCCCGATGATCTGCCCTACCTGTTTGAACGTTTTTTCCGGGGCGAAAAATCCCGCTCCAGGCAGCACGGCGGCGCCGGTAGCGGCCTGTCCATCGTCAAGGAGCTTGTAACGGCCCATGGCGGCGCCGTGGGCGCCGAACTGCTGGAAGAGAGCCGTATCCGCATCTGGTTCACCCTGCCCAAGGCCCGACCCGTATAAATCAATTGAGCTTTTTCCGGCATTGCAAAAACCGGAACACATCATACCCTGCGTTGCCAAAGGCCTTCAGCCGAAGAACGACGGCGCCCGGTATCCTGATCCACCGTTTATGCAGCGCCGGAGGATGAGCCCGCCTTAATCTTTACGCAATCTTTACACAGCCGTTAAGACAATCTTAAGTTGCGGTCTTATCATTGATTCAAAGCCGAACACCCGCTTGTCAAACGAACCCACAGACACCATATGGAGGTGCTCAATGAAAACCACAATCATTACCGTATTCGCCCTGGCTGTACTGCTCATCGGTTTCCGGCAGGTCAGGAGTATGGATAAGAAAACGGACGACACCATGGCGCACAAGCCGCAGGCAGGTGAAACCGCGACAGCTGTATTTGCCGGCGGCTGTTTCTGGTGCACGGAATCGGATTTTGAGAAGGTCGAAGGCGTTATCCAGGCGGTTTCCGGGTATACCGGCGGCCATGTGAAGAATCCCGCTTATAAACAGGTCTCCAGTGGTGGTACCGGCCATGTCGAATCGGTCAAGGTCACCTATGATCCCCAGAAAATCTCTTACGAGGCGTTACTGGCGGTATTCTGGCGAAAGGTGGACCCCACAGACGGCGGCGGTCAGTTTGTGGACCGGGGGGATCAATACCGCAGCGTGATTTTTTACACCGACGAACACCAGCGCCGGCTGGCCGAAGCCTCAAAAATGAAGTTGGCCGCTTCAGGGGTTTTCAAAGCGCCCATTGCGACGGAAATTTTACCCCTGGGAGAGTTCTACCCGGCCGAAGAATATCACCAGAACTATTACAAAAAGAATCCCATCCGTTACCACTGGTACCGTTCGGGTTCCGGCCGGGATCAGTTTCTTGAAAAAACATGGGCTGACCGGCCCATGGAAAAGAATGGGGAAATGACAATGAAGGCAAACGATTCAATGCCCATGAAAGAGGGCGGGAACGCTGCCATATCCAAACCAACCCACACCATACCGGATGACGCCGCGCTCCGCCGGCAATTAACCCCGCTGCAATACCGGGTGGTTCGGGAAAACGGCACTGAACAGCCTTTCATGAACGACTATTGGGACAACCACAAAGAGGGCGTTTACGTGGATATCGTATCAGGCGAACCACTGTTCAGTTCCACGGACAAATTCGACTCCGGAACGGGCTGGCCCAGCTTTACAAAACCGCTGGAGCCGGGCAACATTGTTGAAAAGAGCGATAACAAATTCTTCATGGTCCGCACGGAAGTGCGCAGCAAGCATGCCGACTCCCATCTGGGCCACGTGTTTGATGACGGCCCGCAGCCCACCGGGTTGCGCTACTGTATCAATTCAGCCGCCCTTCGATTTGTGCCCCGACAAAATCTGCAAACACAGGGACTGGGGCAATACCTTGCGCTTTTCGGACCTGACGCGATGATGCACAGTAAAAAAGAGTAAGGCATGAAAATCACGGAATTATGATCCGGAAAGGCGCCCATCGCATAACCGGATCATTTTTTGGCTCTTGACAAGAACGAACGATCGTACTATTTTTAAAGCCATGACAAGGGGCGAAGATACAAAACAGATGATTCTGCATATCGGTCTGGACATGGCCAGCCGGTTCGGGCTTGAAGCGGTGAGCATCGGTACCCTGGCCAAGGCCGCCGGGATGTCCAAAAGCGGCCTCTTTGCCCATTTTCAATCCAAAGAGAACCTGCAGGGCGAAATACTGAGGCACGCCGGTCATCTTTTTTCAAAGGGGGTTGTGCTTCCGGCCTTGAAAGCCCAAGCCGGTATTCCCCGTATCAAGGCCCTGGTGGACAATTGGGTCAAATGGACCGCCCAACTTACCGGTGGGTGTGTATTTGTCCAGGCCAGCAATGATTTCAAGGACCGGCCCGGCAAAGTTCGAGACTTTTTATTGGTGCAACAGGAAGCCTGGATCGACAGCCTGCGGCGTATCGGCCGGTCCGCTGTTGGGGCGGGGCATTTTCGGCCGGACATTGACTGCGATCAATTTGCATTTGAATTATATTCCCTGCTGCTGGGGTTTCACCTCTACTTCACGCTTTTGGAAAACCAAGATATTAAAGAGCGCCAGCAGATCGCCCTGGATAACCTGATAAAACGATTTCAGTGAGTTTTCAGGTTATTCCGCCGTTCGGCAAACCAAAGAAAAGGAAAATACGGCAATAGAATATTGGGCCTGTATTAATAG
>JBFFHG010000050.1:0-9992 GCA_041557055.1 Desulfosarcinaceae bacterium | reverse complement strand
GGCCTATGCCAATTCCAAAAGCCTGGACATGAAGCGCCCGGATGAGCTCAATGCGCTTAAGGAGATGGGCTTGGGGATACTCTACATGGGCCTGGAAACGGGCGATGATGTGACCCTGAAAGCCATTCACAAGGGGGCCACGGCTGAGAAGATGATCGCCATGGGCCGCAAGGCCAAAACAGCGGGGTTCAAACTGTCGGTGACGGTCCTTCTGGGGGTGGCCGGCAGGGCGCGTTCCCGGGTTCATGCTCAAGAGACCGGCCGGGTGCTGTCGGCCATTGATCCTGACTTTGTGGGGGCCCTGAGCCTGATGCTCGTTCCCGGCACATCACTCCATGACGACTATCGGGCCGGAAAATTTTCCCTGCCCGGCCCGCCGGAGATGCTTACCGAGTTGCGCACCATGTTCGCCCATACCGAGTTGAGCCAGGGCATGTTCCACGCCAACCACGCTTCCAACTACCTGCCCATCAAAGCGCGTCTGCCCAGGGACAAGGAAGCGGTATTGGCACTCATCGATAAGGCCCTGGCCGGCCAGGTTGCGCTGAAGCCGGAATGGCTCCGGGGCTTGTAAGTATTAAAACTTTGACCGAATAAGTTCGTGCCCATCCAGAAATAGGCAAGTTTGGTCGAGATCAAGGCGTGCGAAAAATTTTACCGCAGGCATATGGTTGATATTCCGAGGATAAAATTTTTCGCACAACACGGATATCGGGCAAATTGACCATTTATGGATTGGGTACAAGTTCGCGGTTGAAACAACCGGGTTGACATCCATGGTCGATCCCAGAAACCCACTTGATTCTCTCTCAAATCCATTGTAACAAGCCTTGACTTGGTGCGGTCCAAATGCAACGAAAAAGGAGAGTTTCAACATGACGACTTGTAAAACCCTGGATGTCGATCAGCAATCCGTCAACACCATTCGAACACTGGCCATGGACGCCATTCAAAAGGCCAATTCGGGGCATCCCGGCGCCCCCAGGGGGCTGGCGCCGGCCGGCTATGTGCTGTGGACCCGCATTATGCGGCACAGTCCCTCCAATCCGGACTGGCCCAACCGCGACCGCTTCGTGCTCTCCGGCGGCCACGCATCCATGCTGCTTTACAGCCTGCTCCATCTGACCGGCTATGATCTGAGCCTGGAGGATATTCAAAATTTCCGCCAACTGGACAGCAAAACCCCGGGCCATCCCGAATATGGCCACACCCCCGGTGTGGAGACCACCACCGGCCCCCTGGGCCAGGGGGTGGCCAATGCGGTGGGGATGGCCATGGCCGAGCGTCATATGGCCGCCCGTTTCAACCGGCCCGGGCATGAGCTTGTCGACCACTTCACTTATGTGATGTGCGGTGACGGCGACATGATGGAAGGCGTGACCTCCGAGGCCGCCTCTCTGGCCGGTCATCTTGGGTTGGGGCGCCTGATCTGCATTTACGACGATAATGGAATCTCCATTGAGGGCAATACCGATATCGCCTTTACCGAGGATGTGGCCAAGCGTTTCGAAGCCTATAACTGGCAGGTGCTCAAAGTGGCGGACGGCAACGATCTGGACGCCATTGAGAAGGCTCTTGAGCAGGGGCGGGCTGAAACCGGGCGTCCGACCCTGATCGTGCTGCGCACCCACATTGCCTATGGCAGCCCCAACAAGCAGGACTCGCATGATGCTCACGGCGCACCCTTGGGGGAAGAGGAGGTCGCCCTGACCAAAGCCTGCCTGGGCTGTGACAAGGATGCCCTCTTTTGCGTGCCCGATGCGGTTCGCGAACACTGCCGTCAGGCGGTGGCCAACGGCCGGGCGTCCGAAGCCGCCTGGAAGGAGAAATTCAGCGCCTATAAAGAGGCCCATCCCGGACTGGCCGATCAATGGGTCAGTGCTTTGAGCAATTTTCAGCCCCGGGGCTGGGATCAGGGGCTGGCCGAATTCATGCCCGCCGACGGCCCCATGGCCACCCGGGCGGCTTCAGGCAAAGCACTTAATGCCCTGGCCCAGCGCCTTCCCGCCTTGATGGGCGGATCAGCCGACCTGGCCCCTTCCAACAAGACCTTTCTCGACGGGGAGTCGATCTTTCAGAAGGAAAATTACGGCGGCCGCAATATCCGCTTCGGCGTGCGCGAACACGCCATGGGCGCCATTATGTCGGGAATGTTTCTGCACGGCGGCATTCGGCCTTACGGCGGCACTTTTCTGGTCTTTGCCGATTATGTCCGTCCGGCCATCCGGGTGGCCGCGTTGATGAAGCTGCCCATCATCTATGTCTTTACCCATGACTCCGTTGCCGTGGGCGAAGACGGTCCCACCCATCAGCCCGTGGAACACCTGGCTTCGTTGCGGCTGATTCCCAATTTGCTGGTGTTGCGACCATGCGATGCCAATGAAACCGCCGATGCCTGGTGCCGGGCCATCAAGACCAATGACCAGCCGGTGGCCATGCTTTTCAGCCGTCAGAAGCTGCCCATTCTGCCCAGGGAGCAAACCGCCGGGCAATTGGCCCTCGGCGCTTACGTGCTTTCGGATTGTCAAGGCAAACCCGATCTGCTCCTGCTGGCCAGCGGCGCGGAAGTGCACCATGCCCTGGGGGCTCAGAAGATTCTCAAGGAGAAAGGTGTCGCGGCCCGGGTGGTCAATATGCCCAGTTGGGAGCTGTTCGAGAGACAATCCGAGCAATACAGGCGCGAAGTCCTGCCGCCGGAAGTAAAAAACCGGGTGGCGGTGGAAGCCGGTGTGGCCATGGGCTGGGAGCGCTATGTGGGTGACCGGGGGATCGTCATCGGTATGCCCGGTTTCGGTGCTTCGGCGCCCGGCGGCCAAGTGCTGGCCAAATTCGGGTTTACAGCGGAAAATGTGGCGGAAAAAGCCCTGGCATTGATTGAAAAATAACTCCGGGATCTTAACCCTATCGTTGCAAAAGTCGGAGGGCGAAAGAGCCAAGGCGCCGAGGGTGACGCCGTCGTGATCTACTGCGAACTCTTGGCCATCTTTTTTATGCAATTATAGGGTTAAAACCAAAACAATCAGCAGCGCGTCCGGTTTTGGGCGCGCTGCTTTCGTAACGGGCGGCGCTTTGTTGTTATGGGCCCGAGGGTTCCGGAATACCGTCGTCATTCCAGCCGCGCTGGGCGTAATAGTCCTTGAGCATATACGCCATCTCGTCGGATTTTAGCGTGTGCCCGGAGGGCAGGGCTTCCCGGTGTATTCGTTCCGGCAGCCGGTCATCCTCGGGTTTGAGCCCTTCGCGCAGATTGAAGCTTCGCGTCATGTTGACGATGTTCGTTGCTTTTTGGCGCAGTTCGGCTTTTGACATTGGCACCCCGATGACCATGGGAATCAGTTTCTCCAACTCTTCCCAGGGATAGAGATCGCGGTAAAAACGGCATAGAATCATCGCATCGAAGATATTGAGCCGGTCTTCATAATCCGTCAGCATCCGGGCCTTGTCTTTAATTTGATCGGCGGGGATCAATCCGGCCAATTCGGGCTTGTAAAAGGTGGTTCGCAAATGGCAGGCGCCCCGGGGCGCCGTGCCGAAGGTCAACCCCATGCCCTTGAGGACCCGGGGGTCGTAACCGGCCGGTTCCATACCTTTGACGTGCACGGCCAGGTCCTCGACGCCCCACTGCCGGGCCGCTGTCACGATACCGTCGGCCAGAACCCCGCCGATCCCCTCACGCCGGGCGATCATTTCGATCAAGGCGCCGATTTGGTCCGAAGCGCCGTAATCGATGTCGAAATCGACAGCCCCGCGCCGGGCCGCCTCGATGGTCAGGGCGCACAGATTGCCGGCTGTGATGGTGTCCATCCCCAGTTGGTCGCACAAATGGTTCAGATAGACGATCTCGGCCATATCATCCACCATGCAGAGTCCGCCGAAGGCGTAGATGGTTTCATACTCCGGCCCTTCAAGCTGCAATCCCTTGCGGCGGCCGGAGCGGATGGTGGCAAGCCGCCCGCAGGCCATAAAGCATTTTGCGCAGGCATGGGGTTTGATATCGTGTTCTTGATGAAAGGTTTCGCCGCTGATCTTTTCCCAGTGGTCGCAGGAGCCCTGGGACCAGTATTTGGCAGGAAAGGCGCCCGCCGTGTTCATCAGGGCCACCATCATGGTGGTGCCCATTGCACGGTAGGCTTTGACACCGGGGCTTTGCATGTGGGCCTTGGAAAAAGCCTTGGCGTAATCGGCTACGCCCTGGGGGTCGGACAACTCGCGTTGGCGATCCCCCTGAAACACCACGGCCTTGAGAAGTTTGGCGCCCATGACGGCGCCCACCCCGGTTCGACCGGCACAGCGCCATTTGTCGTTGGCGATGATGGCGTAACGCACCAGTTGTTCACCGGCCGGGCCGATGACCACGGCGCCGGGTTTGTGAAAGCCCTCCTGCTCGATGGCAAAACGTTCCAGCGCCGTCTGTTCGCTTTTAAAGACATCCTGCCCCCACAAATCCCCGGCCTCGTGGAAGACCGCCCCCTGGGGGTGGAGACTGACAACGGCGGGGCGCGGTGCCTTGCCTTTGAAAATAACGGCATCAAAGCCGGTGGCATCGATGGCTTCCGGTACCCGGCCGCCGGAATAGGACTCGGAGTAGAATCCTGTCAGAGGGGATTTGGTAAAAACCCCATAACGGCTGCCGCCCCAGATACGGTTCTGGCAGAAGGGACCGGTGGCAAAAATAAGATGGTTCTCTTCGCTCAGAGGATTCACCCCAACGGGATTGCGTTGGAGCAGTAGACGGGTGGCAAGGCCTTTGCCACCGAGCACCTCGGTGAGTTCATCATCGGCCAGGGGTTCGATGAGAAATTCCAGCTTGGATAAATCGATGGTGATAATGCGGTTGTAGAACCCGAACATGGTGCGCCCCCTTTTAGATGTTGGTTGTTAAACAGGATCATGATGCCGGAATATGGCCGGGGCGACCCGGCCATATTCCGGCGCAAAGTAAAAAGTTGAAAATTTGCGAAAAGACAAAACATGATTGAACCTTATTTCGGGCTACGGCAATAGAAACGGCTTCGGAATCTTCCACTCAAGCTATATCCCCAGATACGCCTCTTTCACATGGGGATCGCTTATCAGATCCTTGGCCTGTCCCTCCATGACCACGCGGCCGTGTTCCAGAACATACCCGCGGTCGCTCAGGCTCAGCGAATGCTTGACGTCCTGCTCCACCATCAGAACGGTAGTCCCCTGATCCGCGATTTTTCGTACGGTCTCAAAAATGCTTTTGATCAGAATGGGGGCCAATCCCAGGGAGGGTTCATCCAGCATGAGCAGATGGGGCATGGCCATCAATCCGCGACCGATGGCCACCATTTGCTGCTCGCCTCCGGAAAGGGTCATGGCCAACTGATTCTCTCTTTCACCCAGGCGCGGCAGCAGATGGTAAACATTCTTCATGGTTTGCTCCATGGTCTGGCTGGCGCGCCTGTTGTAACCGCCCACAATCAGATTGTCTTTGACTGTCATCAGGGAAAAGAGCCGGCGGCCTTCGGGAACGTGGACGATGCCGTGTTCAACGATCTGTTCCGGTGGCTGTGCTTGAATCGGCGTACCCTCAAAATAGATCTCCCCGCTGCTGGGCTGCATCAACCCTGAAATTGTTCTCAAAAGGGTCGATTTACCGGCGCCGTTGCCGCCGATGATGCTGACCACCTCGCCTTTTTCTACATTTAAGGAAAGATCGAAGATAACCTGGACATCTCCGTAAAATACATCGATGTTATTGATTTCTAGAAACGGCATAGTCTTCTCCCAAATAAGCCTTGATCACGTTTTCATCGGACGCGATCTGTGCGGGCGTTCCTTCGGCGATTTTTTTGCCGAATTGAATAACGACGATCCGGTCTGAAAGCGCCATGATGGCGCGCATGATATGTTCAATCACGAAAATGGTGACGCCCCTGTCCCGCAGGTGTTTGATAATCTCGACCATTTGATCGACTTCCGAGGGCCGCAGGCCGGCCATGACTTCGTCGAGCAGCAGCAATTGCGGTTCGGTGGCCAGCGCCCTGGCGATTTCAAGGCGTTTGCGGTCGGCAATGGTCAGGTTGCCGGCCCGGATATCTTTCTTGTCGGCAAAGCTCAGCTCCTTTAGAACCTGAAGCGCCTTTTCTTCGGCCAAACCGCGATTATGGGTGGTGGCAAAACTGCCCACGGTGACATTGTAAAGCACGCTTTTGGAAGCAAACGGCTTGACGATCTGAAAGGTCCGGGCCAGGCCGCTTTTGCACAGATCCCAGGGCTTTTTGCCGTTGATTTTTTCTCCGGCAAAAGCAATGGTTCCGGAGGTTGGCGGGAAGACTCCGGCGATGCAGTTGAATGCCGTGGATTTGCCGGCGCCGTTGGGTCCGATGAGGCCCAGGATCTGCCCCTTTTCGATGGCCAGGTTCAAGTTGTCCACCGCCCGCAGGCCGCCGAAGTCCTTGCTCATATCGGTCACTTTAAGAATCTGCATGCATTTCACCTCCCTGGGATCGGCCGTGGCTGTTTGTCACGGCGGCCGGCTCTTTTTTTGCCCAGCGCTCCGTCACTTTATAGTAGAGCCGGGTCAAAGGCTCCTGCAGGCCTCTGGGCTGATAGAGCATGACCACAATCAAAACGGCGCCGAAGATGATCAGGTGCATGCCCGGCAAAGTATCTCCGAAATAAATGCGCGAAAAATCGCTCACCGGACGAAGTAAAAGAGCACCCAACACAGGTCCGGCAATGGAACCGCGGCCGCCGATCAGGGCGATGAAGGCGATTTCAAAGGAAAGATCCAGGGAAATGATACTTTTGGGGTGGATGTAGAGGGTGAACTGGGCGTAAAAAGTCCCTGCCAGTGCGGTCAAAAAGGAACTCATGGCCATGGCCACAACTTTGGCCCGGGCCACGTTGACCCCCAGGGCCATGGCCGCTTCGGGTTCTTCGCCGCCGGCATTCAGATAGTAGCCCAGCTTGGATCGTGAAATCAGATAGGTCAGGGCGAGCACGGCGATCAGAAGAATCAGAATGATATAATAATAGGGCTCCTTACCGGAAAACATGAAACTGGCGAAGCCGGTATCCATCGGAGGGATCTGAAGCCCCCGGGGGCCGTTGAGATTAAAGGGCCCCAGATGATCGATGTTTTCCACCATGACCCGGAAGCCTTCGGCAAAGGCGATGGTGGCCAGCGCAAAATAGGCGCCGCGCATCTTGAAGGTGGGAAGGCCGATGAGCACCCCCACGACGGCCGCCAGCGCGCCGCCCAAAATCATTCCGAACCAGGGACTGACCCCGTATTGCAAGGATAAAATAGTGGAAGTGTAAGCCCCGATGCCAACGAAGGCGGCATGCCCCAGGGGAAGCACTCCGGCAAAGCCTCCCACCAGATTCCAACTGGTTGTCAGGTAGGCATAGAAGTAAACCAGAATCAGGATATGCAGATAGGTCGCGCTACGTACGATCAACGGCATCCCAAAGGCCATGAGTAGCAGGCCGATCGTTGCCGCCGTATTGATTTGGCTTTGTTTCATGAGATAAACAATCCTCTGTTTGGGAACGCAAAAATTATCGTTACGCCGTTTCAGGCTTTACAAGCTGAATTCAGGATTCTTGATATCGAATTGATACGATCCCCTGCTTTGAACTCAAAATGTTACCAGTCATATTTCATGCCGAACAATCCTGAAGGCTTGACGAACAGGACAACCAGGAACAGTCCGTATACAATAGCCTCGGTCCAGGTGGCGGTCATGAATTGAGGGCCTACCGATTCGATCAGCCCGATGATGATGCCGCCGATCAAGGCGCCGGGGATGCTGCCCAGGCCCCCGAGAACGACAATAATAAACCCCTTGATATCGAAGAGCACGCCCACCGTCGGAAAGACATTGTAGAATGGAATCAGGGTGACGGCGGCGATTCCGGCTGTTGCGGTGCCGATCCCGAAGGCCACATTGTAGATCTTATACTGGTTGATTCCCATCAGGCTGGCGGCTTCCCGATCCAGGCTGGTGGCGCGTATGGCGCGGCCTGTTTTGCTTTTCTGAAAAAACCAGTAAATCCCGGCGGTGGTTGCGATGGCCACGACAAACCCCAACAACTTGGGCACGGAGATAAACATTTCGCCCAGCTCAAACATTTTGCCGCGTAAAGGATTGTCCTGCAGATTGCGATACTGCGGTCCGAAAATCAGTAACGTCAGGTTGTCCAGGATATACCAGATGCCGGTGGTGACAATAATTACCGTGATGGGCTCCCGAACGTTTTTTTCGGCCTTGAAAATAGGCTTGATGACAATGTCCTGGAGATAATAGCCAAAGAAAAACATAATCGGGACGACGATTACGAGCGAAAGGTAGGGGTTGACCCCGGTCAGCGACACGGTCCAATAGGCGGCGTACATGCCCACCATGAGGAGCGAACCGTGGGCGAAATTGATCACCTTGAGGACGCCGAAAATGATTGTCAAGCCCAATGCGGTCAGGCCGTAGATTGATCCCATGAGGATTCCGTTGATGGTGTCCTCAACAATATAAAACATTGTTCTCTCCTTGATGGGATGAAAATGGATGGTGCGCCGGGGCACAAACGCTTGTCCGTGTCCCGGCGCGCAGCGCAACTCAAAATCGTCAGCTTGCTTGTTTTACAAAAAATGCAGCAGGTTGACGCGTTATTGCTATTTTCCGGGCATGGGGAATACCGGTTTGTAGCCGGCCCGCCGGGCGCCTTTGGGCCACACCGTGATACGCTCAAGACCTTTGCCCATATCGTTGATCTGGACCATAACCAGCGATGCATTCTGGTTCTGGCCGGTCTTGTCGAACTTGACCGAATCATATCCCACGATCATTCCGGGGCCGCTGGCAAGATCGGTGGCCGCCAGGGCTTCGCGGATTTTGCCCGGGTCCAGTGATCCGGCGCGCTCCAGCGCATCCTTGAGCACATACATGGCCACGTAGGCATCCACAGCTTCACCGGTGAGGTTCTGGCCATGTTTCTGATAGTATTTGGCGTTGGCTTCACTGGCGCCGGGTTTGTTGATATCCGTTTCCCATTCAACGATATCAAAGAGATATTGGGCGTTTTTTCCGGTCGCTTGAAGGAACGAAGGGTCTGCATGGCCGCCGCCGCTGGTGATGACGGCCTTGAGCTTGACCTTGTATTCGGCCAGGGTGTTGGTCAACAACATGGCGTCCGCAGCGTTGGAAACCAGCATCAGGACATCCGGCCGGGCGCGTCTGATTTTCTGTACCACGGGGCTCAAATCAGTGGCCGTGGATGGATAGGGTTCGTCCAATACGACCTTATAGCCACTCTTTTCAGCCAGTGTCTTCCATTGGCCGGCAAAGCCTTTGCCCCAATCGCCGTTTTCATAGACAAATGCCACTCGCTCGATTTTGGTATTGAACTCCTTTTCCATGTCCTTGAGAAAATCAAACTGATCACGGGTCCACCAACTGTCTTTAGCGGCGATGCGGAAGACGGTCTTGAACCCCTGGTCGGTGATTTTGTCGGCCACGGATACCGGAACCACAAAAGGAATGCCATAGCGTTCGGCCACCGCCGTGGTGGGGTAGGTCACGGCACTGTTCCAGCAACCGGTAAGCACATGGACCTTTTCGGTGTTGATCAGGCGCTCGGCTTCGCCCACGCCCTTTTCCGGCTTGGACTCCGAGTCGGCATAAATCAACTTGAGCTTGGCGCCGCCCAGAGATTTAATGCCGCCAGCCGCATTGATCTCCTCAACAGCCATCTCACGGGCGAATTTACCCTGCTCGCCCACCGTTGCCGAAGGACCTGACAAGGGGATAATGTTTCCGATTTTTACCACGGTATCGGCCGCCAAAAGAGGTTGGCTCAAAGCCAATGGGAGTATGAGCGTCATCGCCGCTGATAACACCTTGTTCCATCCGGACCTGATTTTTTTTCTCATTTGCCTTCCTTCCCTTTGTTGTTTATTGGTTCGTGCCCATCCATAAATGGCCAATTTGCCCGATATCCGTGTTGTGCGAAAAATTTTATCCTCG